>NZ_DBHIEQ010000028.1:0-28997 GCF_057250505.1 Lachnoanaerobaculum sp.
TTTTGTGGGGCTTATAAAATAATTATTTTAGGACATAATCATTTATGCTTGACACTGTGATTAAAAAGTTTCAAGATTATTTATGTAAAAATTATTTATCGCATGTGACTGCCAAACAACCTGCCACGTAATCACTCTCTTTGTAAAGACTTAAAGGCATTACAAGGATGTCTTCCACCTTGCTTCCATATTCCTTTATATAGCGCTCTCTATCTTCAGGTGAATAATCATATATACCTGCGGAGTAGGTGTGTCCGCTCTGCAAATCCGCTTCAAACTGCAAATTCTCCGTCTTTATATTTATATTTTTTCCTGTAGCACCTACCGCAGTAGTCTCAAAAATACCTTCAAAGCTATGTTTACCTGCATCAAGAGCTACAACCTTTTCCAGACTCTCACCTGTAGTTGTATCAAACTGCGAAATATCATTTCCGTCAATCTTTAAATTCTTTCCATATAAATGCACAATGGCTCTGTTTCTATTCTCATTATTAAATTCATTAGCCTTAGCCTGTCTCTTTTTATTAAAGCTCATCATAACAACAAAGAGTACCGCCCAAATTACCACTACAACCGCAACAATCAAAACCGTATTATTCATAATCTCTCCAAAATATTTTTTACACTTTATATATTAAAGGCACGAATATTATAACAAATATAAGTTAAATGTACAATATTTCCATACCTGTTATATACAAATATTTCCTTTAATTGTTCCGAAAAATTATGTATACTGATTTTGAACCGGAAAATCAGGTGAAACAGTCTTATAATTTAGTTGTAGGACACTTTTTTAAACAGAATCAACTTATACTATGGAGGAATACTATGGAAAACATAGAAATAGAAAGAAAGTTTCTTGTAAAAGAAATACCGGATAATCTTGATACATATGAGAGGATAGATATGACTCAAGGCTACTTAAATACCGCCCCTGTAGTCAGAGTGCGAAAAGAAAACGATGACTACGTACTGACTTATAAGGGCAGCGGTCTTCTCTCACACAGTGAATACAATTTGCCTCTTAATAAAGCATCTTTTAATCATTTACTTAAAAAATGTGACGGTATCATTATCTCAAAGAGTAGATATAAAATTCCGATTGAAAATAGTCTTATAGCGGAGCTTGATATATTTAAAGGCGACCTTGACAGCCTCAAACTTGTAGAGGTGGAGTTTAACTCAGTAGAAGAAGCCGATAATTTTATCCCGCCCGAATGGTTCGGCGAAGATGTGACTACAGATAACAGGTACCACAACTCATATATATCTAAATACGGTTTACTTAAGTGGAGATACTGAAAAAGGACTTGAGCTTTTGCTCAAATCCTTTTTATTTTTCTATTTTATGTATACCGTTTGTAATTCCGGCAAATATACCGTCTGTATCCTTCCTCCACAATTTATCAAATGCAAACTCTGCTCTAACCAAATACTCATTTAAATTATTAACCTTATTAAAATCACTTTTAAACTCCTTATTTGACTTGCTTCCAAGCAATTGAAGTATATTCTTTATATTACAGCTTCTAACCAATTCATCCTCTAAATTGTAAACTTGCGGTATAAGTATAACGTCTTTTATCTTTTTATGTTTCTCTAAGAACTTAGTGTTTTTATCCAAAATGGCTCTATTTTTTGTATCAGCATCAAATACCAATACCACTACCGTATTATCTTTTAAGTTCATCATATGAGTACTTTTTATCTCTCGTTCAACTACATTAAATACATCTATTTTCCCGGGTCTTATAACATTAAATTTTTCATCCTTACACTTACTCAATATCTCTACAAGAACTCTTTCATTCTCGCCTTCCACATAATAGTGGTACTGACCGGATTTCATTGATCTCACCCCACATCTTCATCTAATATATCATCTTCATATGCCAAATCGTATATTAAATCGATTCTTGGTGCCACTGCAAAAATATCATTATCTACTGCATTCCTTACCGAATCTGTCGCTTTCTTTAATCTGTTTGATACCGACTCACATGAAATAATGAATTTGCCCCCCATATTTTCTTTTCTCATGAACAGAAAAGAATGCTTAGGTAAATCCATATCTGTAATGTCAAGATTATGTGTTGTAAAGAACATCTGCTCTCCACTACCAAGTTTAGATATCATTACTGATAGGATAGCCTTTTCAATATCACTATGTATATACGAAAACTTCTCATCACAATAATAAAATCCGTTTCTATGCTCCATAAGTGCAGTAAGAAAACCTGATATTTCAATTCCTGCTTTCGTTCCACTTGAAAGAATATTGTTAGGATCCAGTACTTTGCCTTCCTGTATTATAAGATTATTATTATTCATCACTATAGCATAAGTATGTTCAATACTGTCAACTTTTTTTATATCGACAATAGAATTATCTAATGTCATCAACACATTTTTCAAAACTTTTAAATACAGTTCATTCTCCAAGTCATCAACTTTTATATCTCGAATATAGTAATTTGAATCCATAGGATATGTAAAATTCCATCCAAGCCTGCTTGATTTTGAAACTTTTTCTAATGCCTCTAATCCTTCAAAAGCCTCCACTTCTTTGCCATTTTTCATTCTTTCTACACACTTTTCATAACTGTCACCTTTTTTGATATTTACACGCTTCAACGATATTTGGCATCGTTCAATAGAATATTCTCCCTCTTCGGGCGGTATAATAACTTCCAGCGAAGATAAAGTATTCTTGTCGGAAATATAGTCTATTGAGAAAACACTTTCTTTTTTATTATCAGATATTCTATCTGTTATATTTAATAATTCCTTTCTCTTCATAAAGTTGAATATATACATAAGTATTTTTCCAAAAGAGGTTTTTCCACTTGCATTAGTACCCAGAAGTATATTCACTTTCTTATATCTGAAATTATGAAATCCCGGCAAATATTCTCTTTCTATAGAGCTGTTCACTATTTTTTTAGGATATGAAAAATTTGCATGAAAATCATCAAATGCACAAATATTCTTTAACTTTACATACATAACAATCATAAGCTACCTCCTCCTATTATTACTTCTGGTTATAAGAAGTAATATGATAATTATAGCATATTATAATTGTAAGGTCAAAGATGCCGGAGTATAAATCAAACAAAAAAGCTTCAGGAACCTCATCCTAAAGCCTTCTTATATATTATCTTGCCGCCATATAGATATTGTACATATCATTATAGTCAAGTGATTTGAAGCATCCTATACTTCTTGATTTCTTATAGGAACAGTTTATTGCCAAGTCTTCACAATCCTTTTCGCTTACCTCTCTGTTAAGAAGCTCGTGTAAACTTACAGGCATTCCTACAGACTTGAAAAATTCTACAGTTCTTTCTATTCCTATATCAGTGGCCTTTTTATCATCAGTCTCAGCTACTCCATACACTTTTCTTGCAAAGCTTGCAAATCTTGATATATTCTCATCCTTCACATAGTTTGCCCAAGAAGCCCAAACAGCGCTGAGGGTTGCACCATGTGTGGAGTCAAAGAGTGCCGATATAGCCATTCCAAGCTGATGGCATGACCAGTCACCGTCTCTTGGTGTATCTCCCTTGGCTCCAAGACCTGTAAGCCCTATATGTGAGACACTGCCGCACCACATTATTTCACTCATTGCCTCATAGTCAGTAGGATTTTTCACTCCCACAGGGCCATACTTAATAATATCCCTAAAAAGCCCCTCAGCCATCTCATCGGTCAAATGATTGCCCAAAATATTTGTAAAATACCTCTCAGATGTGTGCATAAAGATATCGGCCACACCTGCACCTATCTGATACTTAGGTAAAGTATAAGTAAGTTCAGGGTCCATTATAGCAAACTTGCATCTGTTATAATCTGTGGTAATGCCTTTCTTTATATGAGTTCCTGTAACATCATCTGTAAGCACTGCTGAATCACTGGTTTCAGATCCTGCCGCCGCAATAGTCAAAACGGTACCGATAGGAGCGGACTTTTCCACCTTCTTTCTTTGAAAGAAAAACTCCTCTATATCTGTGTCGGGACTTGCCACACCGATTGCAACAAATTTTGCGGTATCTATGACACTTCCGCCGCCTACCGCCAGCACAAACTCGGCTCCGAACTTGACAGCTTCCTTTGTCATCTCCTTTGCCTTACTTAAAAGCGGATTCGGTACGACACCGCCAAGTAAGAGTACATCCATGCCCTCTAACTTTAACTTTTCTTCCACCAAATCAAGCAGACCGCTTTTCTTTGCACTGTTTCCGCCAAAGATGACGGCAACCTTCTTTACTCCGAACTCTTTTATTAAAGTACCGATATCATTTCTTGTTCCCGCTCCGAAAACAATCCTTGTAGGTGAATAATAATTAAACTTTTGCATATGCTACCTCACTTTTCATTTATTTTATTTATCAAATCCATATAGTCATTACAATACTTCTCATAAAGCGGCTTTAAGACTTCCCTAAAATGTTCTCTTTCACTCGCTGAAAGTGTATTTATCTTAACACCCTTTTTAAGCAGCTCATCTTCATAAAGCCTCTCCTTTTCATCCCAGATTTTCCTCTCATAACTGCTGCTCTCCACAGCCGCCGCCCTTATAATATCTTTATCCTCATTAGATAGTTTGTCAAATGTCACTTTTGAACAAATCTGCACCTCAGGCACTCTGGTATGCTCATCCTTAGTATAATACTCGGCATATTGAAAGTGAAGTGCTGAAATATAAGACGGAGTATTGTTCTCCGCACCGTCTATTACACCTCTTTGAAGCGCACCGTATACTTGCCCGTACTCCATAGCAACAGGCTCAGCCCCAAGCATCTTCACCATATCTTTCATAAGTTCAGACTGCTGTACTCTTATCTTAAGCCCCGACAAATCCGAAATATCCTCTATAGGTCTTTTACTGTTATAAAAGCTTCTGGCACCTGCTGTATAAAATGACAGCGGCTCAATACCTGAACCTTCAAAATCCTCAAAGATTTCTTTTCCAACCTCACCTGCTAAAACATTCCACATATGTTCATCATCTCTGTAAAGATACGGCATCTGTAAAACATTTAGTATAGGAATCTCATTTGACAGAGGTGATATGGACGCTCTTGCAAAATCTATTCCGCCGAATTTTATCTGCTTTATAACACTAAGCTCATCCCCAAGCTTTCCGTCATACACCACATTTATGATTATCCTGCCCTTGCTTTTTTCTTTGACCAGCCTTGCAAATTCAAAAGCCCCAAGCGTCGTAGGGTAATCCTTCGGATGATTCTCGGCATATGTAAAGACATACTCAGCCGACATGCTCTTTCTTACACATGAGGTATTAAATATGACAAAACAAAGCATAACAAGAAGTAAAACTCTAACTTTCATCGCCTTATTCTCTCTAATATATTGCCAAACACCTTCTTATAATTATTTCCTACAACCCTCTTTGTAAGAATATATCCGTTTGTATTGTCTGTAAAAATAATAAGCATCTGCGGAAATCTCTTACCGGCTTTTATCTTCTTCCAATCTATATACTCACGCTTGCCCTCTGCCTCTACGGCGATACCTCTGTCACCAAATTCCAGGCTAAGCTCCTTTAGTGCCTTTGAATTTCTCCTTGCCCTGTTATACATAATTACAGGCTGAAACAACACAAATAAAAGTACTGCTATGACAAGTACCACCCTAAGCAAGTCTGTAGCATCATCCCACCTTGCATATATCAGTGCAATCATCGCAACTGTAAAAATAATATTCACAATCCCCGCCAAAGAGGAATACAAAAAGAAAAAAGACAGCTTAAAAAGTTCAAAAGCTGTATTCTTGTAGTGAAATTTGTAATTCATAGGACCTCCGTAAGTTAAAATAAGTATCGGCTCATAACCGCTAAAACTATATTTATTCTATATCAAAACTTCAGTATTGGCAAATATGGAAAAAACTACCATTCTCTTATAGTAAAGCTACCATATTTACCATAACTAAATTAAGGTTACAAAGTAGCATTTTTTAATAATAACATTTAAGCATTAGAAAAGTCATAGAACCAGAGACGATTCTGTTTCTATGACTTTCTATATCCTTATTTATGCGTTTAATTCTTCTAATATATCAGGAATAATTTTATATAAATCTCCTGTCATTCCTATATCTGCAATATCAAAAATAGGAGCATTCTCATTAGTATTTATTGCTATAATCAGATCCGAGTTTTGCATACCGGCTACATGCTGTATAGCACCTGAAATTCCACATGCAAAATATATACTTGGCTTTACTGTAGTTCCTGTCTGACCAACCTGGTAAGCATGATCAATCCAACCTGCATCTACCGCAGCTCTTGAAGCAGCAACTGTACCACCGAAAGCTTTTGCCAGTCTTTCCAGTAACTTGAATCCTTCAGCATTGCCTAGGCCCATTCCACCCGAAACAATTACCTTCGCATCTGTAAGTGAAACTTTTTCCTGTACAGTTTTTATTACTTCCAATACCTTTGTTCTAATATCTTCGTCTTTTAATTTTGTCTGTACTCTTATAAGTTCTCCCTTTGCACCATCTACTCTTTCAGCCTTTTCCATTACTCCCGGTCTTACTGTAGACATTTGAGGTCTATGATTAGGGCAAACTATAGTTGCCATCAAATTACCGCCGAATGCCGGTCTTGTCTGCATAATTCCTTTAGTTTCTTCATTTATTTCAAGCTTTGTGCAGTCTGCTGTAAGACCTGTATTACAGTTTACAGCCAAGCATGGACCTAAGTCTCTACCGATGTGAGTCGCGCCGAGTAAAACTATTTCCGGCTTATATTGTTCTATAGCATCACCTATTGCTATTGAATATCCGTCTGTAGTATATTGGTTCAGTCTTTCATCCTCAATATAATATACTTTTTGAGCACCATGTGCAAAGAGCTCCTCAACAATATTTGTAAGATTCGATCCGCAAACAACAGCACATAACTGACAACCTCTTGCATCTGCCAGCTTTTTTCCTTCTCCCAAAAGTTCTAAATCTACATCCTGTAATTGTCCCTGTCTTTGTTCAGCAAATACCCAAATGTCATGATATAATGATAAATCATGCTCTTCTTTTTCAACTTCATCTTTTACTATAGCATCAAACGGGCATACTTCTATACATGTTCCACAGCTTGTACATGCGATTCCGATAACTGCCTTTTTATTTTCCATAGTAATAGCATCAAATGGACAAGATTTAACGCATTTAGTACATCCTCGACAATCTTTTTCGATAACTACAACTGACATATTCTCCCCCTTAAATCAAATGTTTTTCCTTAAGTTTAACAACGAGCTGCTTTGCCATATCTTTATTACTTCCTTGAAGCATTTCACCTTTTCCCTTAACAGGGGGTGTAAAAGATCTAAATACCTGTGTTGGAGAAGCATTCAGTCCACAATCCTTAGGATCAAGTTTTACATCTTCATGATTATATATTTTAATATCTTTTTTATAAGCATCAACAATCGCACCGACACTCATATATCTTGGCTCATTTAATTCTTTTACGCAAGTAAGGAAGCAAGGTAATTTCACTTCTATAACTTCATAACCGTCTTCCAATTGTCTTTGTACTTTTATTTTATCTCCTGTGTATTCAACAATTTTCTGTACATATGTAACTACAGGAATTCCAAGTCTCATAGCAACCTGTGGTCCAACTTGAGCAGTATCTCCGTCAATAGCCTGTCTACCTCCAAATATAATATCCACATCACCAAGCATCTTAATACCTGCTGCAATTGTTGTAGATGTAGCACATGTATCGGCACCACCAAATGCTCTGTCACTCAAAAGAACTGCTTCATCCGCACCCATAGCAAGGCATTCTCTCAGCATATATGTTGCTTGTGGGGGTCCCATGCTTATAACTGATATTGTAGTATCTTTATATTCATCTTTTAGTTGAAGTGCGGCTTCCAAAGCATTTGCATCATCCGGATTTAATATTGAAGGCACTCCTTCTCTTATCAATGTTCCCTTAACAGGATCAATTCTTACTTCATTTGTATCAGGAACCTGTTTAGCACATACACATATTTTCATTTGTATCCTCCATTATTTCCTTAGTAGTTTTGAGCTGATAACAATCTGTTGAACCTGACTTGTTCCTTCATATATAGTAAATACTCTACAATCACGATACATTCTTTCAACCTTATAATCTTTGATATATCCGTATCCACCATGTATCTGTACAGCCTTTGCAGCTATTTCATTACAAATTTCTGTTGCATAGAGTTTTGCCATACTGGCAGCCATACCTGAATCCTGCTTTGTATCCATCATATATGCAGCTCTATATGTCAATTGCTTTGCCGCTTCAAGTTTTGTTGCCATATCCGCTATTGTAAATCCTATAGCCTGGAATGCGCCTATGTTCTTTCCGAACTGCTTTCTTTCTTTTGCGTATTTACACGCCTCTTCCAAACATGCTTCAGCAACACCGATTGCCTGTGATGCAACACCAAGTCTACCTGTATCAAGTGTAGCCATAGCAAGATTAAATCCTTTTCCCTCTTCTCCAAGCATGTCTGATTTATGCACTCTGACATTTTCCATAACGATATCAGATGTTGCACATCCTATAAGTCCCATCTTGTCTTCGTGCTTTCCGCAACTGACACCTTCCTGTTTCATATCAATTACAAATGCACTTACACCTCTTGTTCCCTTTGTCATATCTGTTTTTGCAAAAACAACTGCATAATCGGATAAAGGAGCCATTGTTATGAAGCATTTTCTTCCGTTTAAGATATAATAATCTCCGTCTTTTACCGCTGTTGTAGTCATACCTGCAGCATCAGATCCTGCACCCGGCTCAGTTAAAGCAAACGCAAGTTTCTTTTCACCTTTAACAACCGGAGTTAGATACTTTTTCTTTTGCTCATCATTTCCTGCTATCAACAACGGCCCACCTGAGAGCGAATTAGGGCTTGATACATATATGCTGGCAACACTTGATGCCTTTGCTATTTCCGACATTACAAGGACATAGCTTCTTGCATCCGCTCCTTGTCCACCAAGTTCTTTTGGAATCTTTATTCCAAAGAATCCGGCCTTAGCCATCTTCTGCAATACTTCCTCCGGAAATACCCCTGTTTCTTCCACTTCATCGAGTAATTCCTTCGTAAGTTCTTTCTCAGCAAAATCTTTTGCAAGCTTTCTAATCAATTCATGTTGTTCTGTAAAATAGCATTCTGACATTGATTTTCTCCTTTGTCTAATATTCTATTAATCTTATTTTTTAATGCGGCAATATCTATCTTTCCATTTGAGGTAGAAGGGAAACTATCAAATCTAAAAATTTTTTTTGGTAATTTATATTCCGATAAATATTGTTTCAAATACTCAATAATATATTCATCTGAAATCTCCCTGTCTGTAACAATACAAAGAGCTACCTCTTCCTGCACTATTTTTTCAGGAATACCACATACCTTTGCATGTTTTATGCCGTCTATCTTGTATACAACTTCTTCTATTTCCATTGGTGATATTTTTTCACCAAGTTTTATAATAACATCCTTTTTTCTGGCCTTTATATATAGATTGCCGTCACTGTCTAAATATCCCAAATCTCCGGTCCTTAGCCATCCGTCATTCGTAAATATCTTTTCATTTTCAATAGGATTATTATAATATCCCTGCATAACATTAACACCTTTGACCAATACCTCGCCACAGAGTATATTCTCTCCCTCTTTAAGAACAAAATCACTGTCAATTTTTACGCTTACACCCTCTATCGCTTTTCCGGAATGTATTGGCATATTTTCTATGTCAGTATCCCAATCAGATACTGTTACACATGGTGAAGTCTCAGACTGACCATATGAAGTTAATAGTTTCATTTTAGGAAACATAGCAAGAATTTTTCTGTAATCATTTAACAGTATAGGTGATCCGGCAATAATACCGCTCTTCAAGCCTAAAAAGCTTCTGTCTCCGTATTTTTCATAGAATATTAGAAACATACTTGGAACACCGCTGAGAATATTACACTTTTTAGTTGTTATTGCTTCAAATACCTTTTTATTTCTAAAATCACCAATTATATATACACAGGCCTTACTTACTATTCCTGAAATTAATCCTGCTGTAAGCCCAAAGCAGTGAAACATAGGCACACATATACACATCTTATCTTCGCTGTTCCAATGCAATGCTTTAACAATAGAGCTTGAGTTGCTCAATATATTCTCATGACTTAGCATAACCGCCTTTGGCATGGCTGTAGAACCTGATGTAAAAATAATACATGCAGTATCTTTTGCATTAATATCTGCATTACAGGCCTTAATATCACTTGAAAATATTATATTACCGTTAACTTCACTAAAACAAATACACTTAACTTTGTCACTACATAATTTATTCATAGTAGTGATATTATTATCATATATAATACATTCAATATCACAGTGTTCTACAATTTTTTCAAGTTCACATGTTTTCCATTGAGTATTTAATAAAACAGGTATTCCTCCAAACTTTAAAATTCCCAGAAAAATCTCAGCCCATTCAACACTGTTCTTACCCGATAATCCTATATGACAGCCTTTTTCATATCCCATTTTCAGAAAAATTTGTGCAATGCTATCTGAACTTTTATCCAATTCCTTCCAGGATAGACTCTTATCCTCATCCTCGAGTGCTATATTATCAGCATATTTAATTGCATTATCTTTTAATACTTCAATAATATTTACAAACATTTCCCTACCTTTAAAATCAATGAGATACTTGTATACAAGTTAAATTGAGCTAAAAAAGGACTATAAAGTCCTTTTTTGCTTTTTTACTTTTTTTCCCAGATGTACAGAGCATTAGTATCTATGAGCTTATCTACTTCAGAGTCGCTATAGCCTATTTCTTTCAGTACTTCTCTTCCGTTCTCACCGATAAACGGACCTCTTTTATAATCAGGTGCTCCCATCTCTGTAAACTTTACAGGAAGTCGAACCAAACGTCTTGTATTTCCATTTTCATATGTCATATCATAGAAACAATTGTTCGCCTCAGCCTGCTTATCATTTCTTATTTCCATCCAGTTTTGTGCTAATGCAAACGGAATATCAGCCTCTGTAAATACACTTCTCCAATACTCCATATCTTTCTTATTGATAGCTTCCATTACAATATCATATACTTCTGTTCCAAGCTTATTAGCCTGTAAGCTTTGAACCGGGAAATACTTATCGCTTTCTACCAGATCCTCTCTGCCAATTGCTGCCATAAATTTCTTATAGTAAGTATTGTAGTCAGGCATACATGTTTGGATAAATCTCTCATCCTTTGTTCTCCATGCTGCATTAAACGGATTGGCACTTTCTCTTACATCTATAGGATAGCTTTGTGCTATTCCTTCATAATTCGATGCTTGAATCATCATTCCGAAATTAAATATTGCACTCTCAAACAATGATGTCTCTACTTTTTCACCAACACCCTTAACTTTTGCCTGATATAGTGCTGCAAGAATTCCTGCCACCAGGTTCATTCCAACATTGTGATCTCCAAGTCCCGGTACTACATTCATAGGAACGCTTCCCTTTTGTCTTAATGAATCAAGGTATCCGCCTCTTGCAAAGAACGCTGTGAAGTCAAATCCCGGAAGATCCTTGTCAGGTCCGAACTCTCCATATCCTGTACATATAGCATATACAAGCTTAGGATATCTCTTCTTAAGTGTTTCATAATCTAAGCCTGCTCTCTCAAGTGCCTGTACTCTCCAGTTTGTAATAAGTACATCTGCAGTATCAAGAAGCTTAAAGAATGCTTCCTTTGCCTCCGGGTTTCTCATATCCAAAGAAATACATCTTTTGTTTCCGTTTTCAAGATCCCATGTTGTATTCTCATACATATCAAGAGGTCTACCTTCACTTGGTGCTGTATATCTAAGCGGGTCTCCCTTTGCTGATTCAATTTTTATAACATCGGCGCCCAAATCAGCCATAAATCTTCCTGATGTTGAAGCGGCAATAAATGTTGCCAACTCAACTACTTTTACGCCCTCTAAAGGTTTGCTCATATCTCTTCTCCCTTTTAATTTATTCTTCGTCAAACTTTGTAACAGCCATATGAATAAGATAAGGTATCATAATTACAGGTATTGTAAGATAACCTAAATACTTATATCCAACTGCAACGATCTTGTTTAAACCTAACTGTGCAATAAAGAATGCAAGTAATGTACATACCAATGTAACAACAATAACATTTACACCCGGTTTGTTATTAGGATCAAAATCCTTATCAATAGATGAACAAATTCTGTTGCTCATTCCGGCAATCATATTGACCGCAGTTGATACAGAACCTAAAACAATAAGTATTGAAATCATAGGTCTTAAGATTTCAGGTGCAAATCCTTTATTTACAAGTATAATAAGCGGAATAGACTCCTTTGCAAAATCAGGTTCATTTATAATAGCTGTAAGTCCAAGAACAGCAAGTAAGCATATAAAACCGTTTACAAAAAATCCGTACACCATTGATGTCTTTGCCAAATGATGAGAATCAAAAGGTTTAGCGTGCTGTACAAGTAAGCCTATTGCACCCAACTGGAATGCGGCATATACAATACCCTTTATTAAAGCAGGTCCGACAGGTGCAGGATTTGAAATCTCTGCTGAAAGATTTGACACAATGTCTCCCCACTGCATAATAATATTAGGTATATAAACAAGGAATAATCCTGCAACTATTAAAACTGAAAGTGTTGATGCGACTTTTCTAACAACATTTGTACCGTAAACAGCAACAATAAAGATAAATAAGCCTGTAAATATTGTTCCGATCCAATGATTAATCCCAAATGATTTTTCCATTGTAGCCACACCAGTTGCAAAAGCTGCCGCAGGAGCAACACAAATTGTTACTAAATAAACCAACTCATATAATGTACTGAAAACTACAGCTAATACATCTCCGGCTTTTTTTCCGAACTTATCATTGAATCTATAAAAACTCTTATTGAAGCTTGCATAGTTATATAATTCGTGTTTCTTAGCATATTTAAGTGCATACCACTGATAGAACGCACCGATTGCTTGAGTAAGAATACAGGTTACAAATGCCCATATTCCGAAGTTCAAAAAGAATGCTCTCAACTGGTTTCCTGATGCAAAACCGCCACCAAACTGAGTTGTAAACCATACGAATGCTACGCCTATCACCACAGGCATTTTGTCCTTATTAATCATGATGTTCCTCCTAAATCAACATATCTGCAAATGTTTGTAACATGGTATTTGCTTGCTGATAATTTTTCATTTGTCTATCCACTTCAATATTTATATGTGGAATACCTGCCTCGTCTGCCGCTCTCTTTATCGGCACATAATCAAACTCTTCAGGATCGCAGAATTTAGTCATAAGAACAACTATACCATCTGCTTTTTTCTTCTTTGCTTCTTCAATTATAAAGCTTACTCTTTTTTTATCTCTGTCATACAGTAGTGAGCAATTATCCATTTCTGAGAATTTCTTTGCTAAAGCATATAAATCATTTCCACTTGTAATGTCTGTTCTATATTGTCTTGATTCATAAGCTATATCATCGCCTACTATCTGCAGATTATTACTGTCAAATATATTAAGCAAATCCGGTGCATCGGCCAATATACCCGTTGTATAAACTCTAAGCTTCTTAGAAATCTTTCCTTCTCTTTTAATAAGCTCGATAAGTTCTTTAACAAGTTCTGTATGCTCTTCTTTAAGCATAAACCAAGCACTCTTAAATACTGCACTTCTATCTGCTGCAGATACTTCATACTCTTCTGAAATCTTAGAGAATTCCCTCATTACTCTGTTATGTTCATTATAGATCTCATATGTTTTTTGGAGTTTACTCTCATCAAACTTTTCACCTGTAATATTTTCAAGGTCGTTTATCACTCTTTTATACATTTCAACAGTAAAATCAACCGCATAATCAGGCTTTCTGTTTTGTGGATAAGTCATCGGTATAAACGGAATATCTTTTACCGCATATTTCCAGTTCTGACCTAAAGTTTTAAGTGAATCACAAAGTGACGGAACTACTATTGCACTTACTCCGGAGTAATTTCCTTTTATTCCAAGTTCCAATATAGTCTGCATTATTGAGCAAATGAATGCAGGATAATATTTCTTTGACTCGTTTATTTCAATATCTGCTCCCCATACACCCATTGGTACAAATCCAAAAGCATGAATTATCTCCTCAGGTGTATATACAGGTGCAACAGCTATAACTTTCTTTCCTTCTGCAAGGTATTTATCGAGCTGTTCCTTTGGAGACACACTAACCTTTTTTAAAGTTTCTAAACAATGCCACATAGTCTCCCCCTTAAATTTCCTTATTTACTTCCATAATTTCTGTCAAACCTTGAACTCTTGTATCATATTGAGCCTCAGAGAAGTTTCTTGGATCTGCCTGATCTCCGTCAAAGCTTACAACAGGTATTCCACATTCCTCACCAATTTGTCTGCTCATTTCAGACATAAAACCTGACCAAAGTTTACAAGATCTGTTTGTATGTACAAGAAGTCCTTCAACACTGTTATCTTTACAAAGCTTTGTTCTCTTATCTCTTGCATGCTCTATATTCATGCAATTAGGTACATTAGCATATGCCCTGCACATTCCGTCAAAATCATCATAAATAAATCCGAAGGCATCAGCATATATGGTTGTAACCATATTTATTCCACGGCTCTTAAGTCCTGTCGCTGTAGCACGAAGCCAAGGCCAACATGCTATACCCTCAAACATAATTCTGTATTTTTCTTCACCCTTAAATGTAGACTCACCTTTTTCATGATTTTCTTTATACTCTTTAAGTAAAGTCTCCATTGCCTCTGCCGCTTCAAGTTTTCCTCTGGCTGTAACCATAACAGCCATATGATTCAATAAATCAAATCCGTTAAATGGTGATGGTGAATATTTAGCTGTAGCTGTTGCTTCAAGCCACGCTCTGGAGCTTCTTCCTGAAATCTTCCTTACTTCTTCATATCTTTCATCGCTCCACTTTTTACCTGTAATCTCTTCTAATTGATGTATTGCATCCCAGAACTGATTTCTAATATAAGCTGTCATTGCCTCTGACACTTCATAATCAGGATTAAAAGGAATATCTATCATAATCATAGGAATATTCAATTCTTTGGCAATGTTCTCGTACCATTTAATCATACAGTTACATATATTATTACAACATAGAACGAAATCCGGTTGTGGCATATCTTGTTCCGGTGCTTCTTTAAGCTTCATATATGCAAGAGATATTCTGGCATATGCACATATATCATTTGAATATCCGTCACCTTCACTCTCACTACACATTCGTTCTCCGCCACCTCTGGCTGCGATTCCGGCCGCCTGATTTTCAGGATAACATACATATAATCCTAATGTTTCAGGAATCTCTACCGGAAAGTTACTTGCGCACCATCCTACCAATTCTCCTCGCTGTTTAGCCTCTACGCAGTCACTGTATGCTTTTGCTGCAATCCTACCCAATCTAGCTTTTGCACTATTGGGATCTATAGTAGGCTTTTGTTTTTTAGCTTCTTCCACTGGTTTCCTCCTACTTTTAATATAAAATTTATGACTTTTTAAAGCCGTATATTGCGGCTCCAAGTGCTCCCATAAGTTGAGCGTTCTTACTAAACACTATATCTACACCGAGTTCTTTACTCATAGCTTCTCTGACACCTGAGTTTTTGGCTACACCACCACTCATACATACTTCTTCAACTATGCCAATTCTCTTAGCTAATGCAGCTACTCTTATCGCAACAGATTTACATATTCCGGCTACCAGGTCCGGTATATTCCTTCCTGTGGCAAGCTGAGATATCACTTCCGACTCTGCAAAAACTGTACATGTACTTGATATATTTGCAGGATTATCAGATTTTAACGCCTCAATCTCTAACTCGTCTACTTGGAGATTAAGAATATTAGCCATTACATCAAGAAATCTTCCGGTTCCCGCCGCGCATTTATCGTTCATAACAAAATTTGTCATTTTACCGTTAGTAGCAAGTGATATTACTTTCGCATCCTGACCACCGATATCTATTACCGTCCTGACATTCGGAAACTCTCTATGAACTCCCAAAGCATGGCATGTCAGTTCACTGACTTTATAGTCTGCCAGCTCATAGTTCATCCTACCATAGCCTGTAGCAACTACCGATTTAATATCTTTAAGTTCAAGTTTTGAAGAGTTTAGTACATTTTTTACAGCTTCTTCTACACCGGCTGTTCCCACAGTTGCTACAACTATTGAAGAAGCTACTATGTTTTCTCCATCCTCCAATATTACAGCCTTTGATGTGGTTGAGCCAATATCAACGCCCAATGTGTACATATATTTCTCCTTTAATTCTTGTCTACTAGTATACAAGTGATTACAAAATAATTATATCAACATATTTAAATTGATATCTATGTTATAATATTATCAATTTTTATTATTTTTGTAAATATGTATTATTAATATACTTGCACGTATTTTTTTGTTTATTTTTTACATTTTCTATTTTTTTAACTTTCTTATTGTATACTTTGTATATAAAACTTATTTTTAATCAGTATATTGTACTGTATTATTATATAATCATAATTATATATGTAATTCTTTACCAAAAGCATGAAGTTTGTTGAAATTGAATCCTTTATGATTTTCAAATTTTAAGATATAAAATATCTAGGGAATTGTTTTATTGCACTTTCATATATATCTGTAATTGTTTCCAAATGAGCAGCCATGCACTCCTGCGCCTTGTATAGGTCATTACTCTTTATTCCATTTACTATATTCTTATGCTCTTCAACCAACTCATGAATGCGATTTGCAAACTTGACATCAAAATTTCTCCATCTTGAAATGTGAAGCATAATATCACTTAGGATTACCACTAATGCATATCTGTTTACACTGTCAATCATTGTTTTATGAAATTCGCTATCCAGTATTCCGAATTTACGTGAGTATATTTTTTCATCTATGTATTTTTCTTCTTCTTCGATATTCTTCTCAAGTTTCTTTACCAGTTCCAATCTTGCAGATTCATCCAGCTTTGTAAACATCTCATATATAACTTCCTTTTCCACTGCCGTTCTAAGCATTAAGAGGTCTGATATATAATTTAAGTCTATCTGTGTAACGTAAGTGCCTCTTTGCGGTCTTACCTCTACAAACTTTAGTTGCGCCAATTTTGTAAATGCATTTCTTATTATAGACCTTGATACTCCATAATCTATACACATTTGATTTTCACTAATAAGCTGCCCCGGCTCTAGTTCTAATTTTATAATTCTTTTTAAAATACTCTTATATACTTCTTCAGCAGTATATATTTTATTATCGTCCAACATTATCATACCTTTCACAACAAATTAACACAAATATATTTTAAATCTTTTTGTCTTAATAAACTTTTTCTTAATTCTAATCAAATATATCAGTAAAAACTCTTATATACTTAATTTACTAAAATTCTATGAACTTATAATATAAAAGTCAATATCCAATCTTTTTATATCAGTACCACATATACAAATTTTATTACTCCAAAATTATTAACTAAAAAAAGCCGGCACACTTTGTGACAGCTTTTAATTTAAACTATTGCCTTATTTGATCTATATAAAATTTATATTTATCAGTCCTGTAATAACATTTAAAATACTCTATAGGAGTCTCTTTTCCACTTACAATACCATATGTAACACATCTGAATAAGATAACCGGCATTCCTTCTTCAAGCTCAAGGTATTTTGCTATTTCATCCTTTGCCAAAACTGCTTCTATAGTTCGTCTGGCCTTTGTAATCCTTACACTATACTGGTCATTGATAAGCTTATACAAAGATTCATGTTCAAGATCATATTCTATCAATCCTGGAAATATCTTTTCCGGCAAAAATGCTATTGTATAATTTAAAGGTTCCAAATTTGCATATGAAATTCTTCCAATAACCTCAACTTTATCATCAGTCGATATTTCTAAAGCCTTTGCACGTTTAGGAGACGCAAATTCTATTCTGCTTATTTTCGTTTTCTTGCTCGGTGTCATTCCCATTTTTTGCACATCTTCGGTGCTACTTGTAATAGAAAACAAATTATTGCTACCCTCATCGGCCTTAACATAGGTACCCTTACCCTGTATTTTATAAAGGTATCCTTCTGTTACCAATTCATCAATGGCTTTTCTTATGGTAATCCTACTTACATTATACAATTCCATAAGTTTCTTTTCACTTGGTATCGCCTCATTAGAATGATATAAATCATTATCAATATTTTCAACTATCGCTTTCTTTACTATAAAATACTTTGGCGATTTATCTTCTAATATCAAATCTGTATACCTCTTTTCTTACCTCTGGCTAAAATCACAATATAACCGGATTATAACATCAAGTCATTATTTAACACATAGCCTTAAATTCCTTTATCTTTTCCATCATAGCATTTCTATCATTGTGTAATTTTAAGATTGCGCTACCAACAAAAGCCGCATCTCCACCTGCTTCTTTTACAGTAGTAACATCTTTTGGTTCATGTACTCCTACCCCGCAGTAAATAGGTCTGTCTATGCCCAGTTCTCTCAAGTATCCTATCGCATCTTTCAAAGTCTTGTATTTAGGATGTAATATCTGGTCGATATAAGGTTTTGCTTGTAAATATACAAATCCATTTGATCTCTTAGCAAGGTCAATTTCTTCTTCCGGAAGATGTGATTGTACATAACATGAAACCAATAAACCTGCAGATATAATCTTATTCTTTATAGTATCATCCTTCAATCCTACAAGCAATATATCTTTTAAATCATTATCTAGGCAAAACCTTATAAACTTATCTACCCCAATTTCTTCTACTGTATTTTCATAAGCTAATACAAGAAGTTTTACATCCGGCAAATTTCTCTTTAGACTAACTATAAAGTCCATATATTTATTATAATCATCACAGTTTTCTAGTGCCTTTTTCATTCTATCCGCTATATATTCTCCCTCCAAGTACGGATCTCTTGAAGGAAAATCTACTTCAATAATTTTACATCCGGCTTTTACATAATCATTTGCAACCTCAATACTTGACTCTATTGTTGGATATCCACTGGATAAATAGCATATTATTTCCATCTAGTTCTCCTTACTTCCATCGTATACCTTTATAAATAGCTCTTTAAAACCTTCTATTTCCGGTATTACAGGATTTGTTTTGGTACAACCATCTTTTTTAGCAAAATCTGTCAAAATATCTAATTTAGATATATAATCTTCTCTATTTGGTATCAACTCAGAAAGTTTTTCAGGTATGTTTAATTCTTTATTGAGCCTTTTTACTTCGAACTCTATATCACCTATTCCAAGTTCATCGGAAATATTCTTATATATCTCTTTTGCTTTTTCGCTTTGCTTATTATAGCTTATCACATATGGCAAAATTATTGCATCTGCCAATCCATGTGATATATGGTATACACTTCCTAAAGTATGTGCCATAGAATGCACAATTCCTAAAGATACATTTGTAAATGCTAAACCTGCAACCATAGATGCCTGTAGCATAAGCTCTCTTGCTTCTTTATCCTCGCCATTTTTATATGCCTTAGGTAAAAATTTAAATATATCTTTTATGGCTGCTTTTGCTAAAATATCACTTAAATAATTCGCTCTATTTGAAACTAAAGCCTCAAGAGCATGTGTCAAAGCATCCATTCCTGTCTCCGCTGTAATTTTACTTGGCATAGAAACAGTTATGTCTCCATCACATATAGCTATATCCGGCATCATCTCCATATTTCCTATTCCATACTTCAATCCTGTAGAGTTGTCAGTAATAACTATAGATCTGGATACTTCACTGGCCGTACCTGATGTTGATGGAATACAACAAAGTCTTGCCTTTTTTCTTAATTTAGGAAATATGTTTGGAGGTAAAATATCTTGTAAGTCTTTAAGATCCGGATGCTCATAGAAAATCCACATAGCCTTGGCAGCATCCATTGCGGATCCTCCACCAAGTCCAACTATCAAATCCGGATTGAATTCAACCATTTCTTTTGCCCCACGCAAAACAGTTTCTATTGATGGATCCGGCTCTACACCACTTATAACTGTTGTAACAACACCGGATTCTTTAAATAGAGCCTCTACCTTTGCCAGTGTTCCATTCTTTTCCATGCTGCTTCCACCTACAACTATTGCAGCTCTTTCACAATTCACTGACTTAATATATTCCAAAGAACCGTTTCCAAATACTAATTCAGAACCTGCAAGTTTCATTGGTCTCATCATACTAATCCCCTCACATTCTAAGTGCATCCATGACTTTTTTTGTTAATTCATAAGAAATAGGATTTTCGATCTTTCCGTTAATCTTAAAGCCCGAACCTATTATTGCTCCATCAGCTATATTAAGCTGATCTTTTATATTTGTATCATTTACACCACTACCGGCTATCACAGGTATATTCACAACTTTTTTTACTCGGTCAATCATCTCTATAGGAGTTTCTTCACCAACTTGTGATCCCGTTACTATGATGGCATCAGCTCCATTTGCAGCTGCATCCTTAGCTGATTGCTCTATTGTTATACCTGGTAAAATCATGTGTGCATGTTTTACTTGTATGTCAGCAAGAATCTTTATATGCTCCAGTCCTAAGCTTTTTCTATATTCCATACATTTTTTAGCACATGGCTCTATCACTCCATCTGTAAAAAGCACTCTATCAACAAATACAGGAACTCTTACAAAATCAGCTCCTATCATACCTGCAATTGCAAAACCGGATTCACAGTCATTAAATGCCGCATCTACACCTACCGGTATTTTTACAGCTTCTTTTACTGCATATGCCGCTACACTTAACGCCGCTAACTGTGCTTTATTTAATAAAGCTGAAAAAGGTGTATCTCCCATATTTTCTACTATTATCCCATCTACTCCTGCTTTTTCCAGTGTCTTGGCATCTTCAACAGCTATATCTATTATTTCTTGATAGTCTCCGTTGAATCCCACGGTTGTCGGCAATGGTTTACAATGTACCATACCAATAACCGTCTTTCCTCCATTACTAATTATATCGTTTCTCATACAAGCTCCTTTTTATTTGCATAATTATATATGCCCTCTAAGGCCACTTTACACAGCAATTCTTCAGCCTCTTTCCTGTCTTCACCATCAAGTTTATCTTTGAGATTCTCTAAAACCGTAACTATAGTTAAAGTACAGGTTTTTACATTCATAAGTCTACCCAATGTCATCAAACATGCTGATTCCATGTCTATACCGTCAACACCAAGTTTTCTTAACTCATTAAATGTTTTATCAATATCTCGATTTGACTCTTTTGAAAATCTCGATTCGTGCATATTGGTATAGAATCCATCCATTGTGCAATTTATTCCATTATGATACTTTTTATATACACTTTTCACAGTATCATTCATTATATTTATTAACTCTATATCTGCCACAGCAGGATAAGATAAATCAACATAATTCTGACTTGTTCCTTCCCTTCTCATGGCTGCAACCGGTATCATAAAATCACCTAATGTATTTTCCTTCAGTGACATTACAGTCCCCATTCTTACTGCAACTTCCATTCCGGCTTCATACATCTCTTCCATTGCAATTGCAGCTGAAGGAGCACCAATACCCGTAGATGTTATAGTTACTTTTATTCCTTTATACATTCCTGTATAAGTATTAAATTCTCTTAAAAATGCTATTTTTTTTGGAGAATCCATATATTTACAAAGTCTCTCAACCCTCCATGGATCTCCGGAAAAAATAACATACTTACCTATATCTTCCTTACTAACTCCGGTATATAATGCTTTCATACTTATTCCACTTTCTTTTTAAATAGAGAATCAAAGTCACCAAGGAGTTTTGATTCATCAGGTACATTACTTAAACACCCCTCTTTTTGAATAATATGTGATGCCATTATTGTCCCCAATCTACAACAATCTTCAGGCTCAAAATCCTTAAGATATCCATACAAGAAACCTGACATGTATGCATCTCCGCCACCTGAAGCATCAACAACATTATTTATTCTTATAGCTTCTATTCTCTTTTCAATTATCTTCTCACCTTTTCTGATGTAACAAATACTACCGTCAGCACCTAAAGTAGTTATCAATATATCAACTTTTCCATCAATAAAAAGCTCTTTTATATCTGATATACCTTTTATATGCTTAATAATTTCACATTCAACTTCATTTGTGAATATTATTTTGCTTTCCTTTAAAATTTCCTTCAAAAAATATTCAGGAAAAGCTTCCATATCATCCTTCATTCCAAACACTATCGGAATATTAAACTTTTGGCATTTCCTATAAAAATCCATATTGTCATCTATAGAAGCCACAGTTATTACTCCAAGCTTTACATCCTTAAAAAGTTCATCTTTAAAACCTAATGAATATTTTCTGTCCATGGCTCCTGGATAAAATATTGTAATATGCTCATTATTATTATCTTGTAACAAATAGCAGTATCCCGTTATATCCTCTTCTATTATGTTAATTCCATATGTAGGAACTTTAGCCTCTTCCAGAAAACTTTTAAATCCGGTAGATTCATAGTCTCTACCCACTCTTATCAAAGGCATAGAGTCTATCCCCAGCTTACAAAGTTCATAAGCTATATTCACAGAACATCCACCATAAAATATTTCCGCTGAAGATTGGTTCTCAACTATTGATGTAAAACCCACTTTAGCAGGAGTTTTCAATTTTATAATATGATCCATGCTCACATATCCACTTGTCAAAACTTCAACTTTCATACATCTTCACCTTTTATAATTCACCTTGTAAAAACATATTTTTAAGTTCCTCTTTATTTACAACATGGCCTAAGTATTTATCAATATCACTTAAATGAACCTCATTTACTGTTTCAGAATTCGTTGCAACACATTCTCTAACTACATAAGGCTCATAATTATAATAAAAAGCATCTGTTACTGTTGCTCTGATACAGCAATTTGTTTTAGTACCTACTACAATCAAGTTTTCTATGTTGTTTTCTCTTAAAACCAAGTCCAAATCTGTTCCTAAAAATCCACTATATCTTCTCTTCTGTATAATGTAGTCTTCAGGTTTTACCTCAAGCATCGGGTCGATTTCTACTCCAAAAGTCCCTTCTATACAATTAGGTCGCATTATTGCAGCCTTCTTATCAAACTTACCGGCTCTATTACAATGCTGCAAATATACTATAAGACAATTTTTACTTCTACACAGCTCAAGAACCTCTTTTATTTCCGGCAATATCTTTCTATTTTCCGGATAAAATACCAGTCCATTAGGATCCGTAAAGTCTCTAACCATATCTACAATTAGAAGTGCTGTTTTCATCTTTTCACCTTTCTAAAAAGTATATCCTCTTACCCTTACATTTTTAAACTTCATATATGAAACTGTTGCAAGTACTGAAACCATTATTATGTAAGGTATAGTATCAAATATTCCTGCCATAGGACCTGCATTGATACTCAAATTCACAGCCAATGCTCTTGATATGCCAAAAAGAATTGCATATAAAGATGATTCTAAAGGTTTTCCCCCACCACAATAAATTGCTGCAATTGCTATAAAGCCTCTTCCTGCAGTCATATCGTTTGTGTACATACACATGCGTTCCAAAGATAAATTTATGCCTGCCAAACCTGCACATAATGCCCCAAGTAAAATTGCCAAATACTTATATAATTTGGTTTTTAGTCCCAAACTTGTTGCTGCTTCTTCATTTTCACCCACAACTCTTACATATATTCCAAATTTTGTCTGATACATTATAACTGACATAATTATGATTCCTATAAATGCCAAATATGTGATAAATGTATGCCCACTCAAAATGCTACCTACAATATCTATTGAATCAATAATAGGTATATGTATCTTAAAATCAGATACGCTAATATTTTGCAAGCTTATATTTGACACTCTCATCATATTCAAAGTAAATTTAGCTATCGCCGGTACAATAAAGTTTATTCCAAGTCCAATTACTATTACATTTCCGGATCCACTCACTCCAAAATAAGAAAAAATCAATCCCCAAATCAAAGTTGTTAGTATAGCTGAAGATAATGCTAAAAAAATGTTGCCTGTAAAATACATAACTAACACAGATACAAATGCACCGTTTAACATCATTCCTTCAAGTGCTATATTCAAAACATTAGCTTTATATGCAAATATTCCACCTATTACACATAGTATTATTGGTGCACTATGGTAAACTGTATCATATAAAATACTATTTAGAAGAGCCATTGTGCTTCCTCCATTTTATGTTTATTACTATACATTCTATTTCTTTTCTTTTAAAAATTTTACTGCCAAAAGTAAAATCATTATACCCTGAATTAATGCAACAATTTCCTTTGGTACTGAAGTATACATATTTATACTGTCACTACCCGTTTTTAATGCCGCATAAAATATTGAGGCTACCAATATACCGATTGGAGTATGTCCACCCAGTAAAGCAACTAACATACCGTCCCAGCCTAATCCCGGATTACCCGAAAAACTTAAAGTATACTTGAATTGATCACTTAGCATCCACCCAGCTCCCGCCATTCCTGAAAGCGCTCCACTAAGTAACATAATGACCATTATTTTTTTTCCAACATTCATTCCACAAGCTTCTGCAAACTCCGGATTTTTTCCTATTGCTGTTATTTCATATCCAAGCTTTGTCTTTTTCATAATAAAATACATCACAATCAATACAATAATAACAATGACAAAGAAAGCGGTTATTCTAGACTTGCCAAATCTACTAAACATAGCTATATCATTGATAGTTGGAGTCGCTACATATCCGGCACTTTTATCTTTAAAAACACCTGTTGTTAAAAATTCTAAAACCTTAACAACTCCATAATTAAGCATAAGAGTTACTACCATTTCATTTACATTACATTTCACCTTTAATATGGCAGGTATCATGGCAAAGGCCATTCCACAAATAATTGCAACTATTATGCAAATAAACTTTTCTATAAAAGGACTTCCAAATGATATACTTGACCCTACCAATCCTGCAAAAAATCCTCCCAAGAGCATCTGTCCTTCCACTCCCATGTTATATACATTAGCCTTAAACGTCACCGCTATTGCAAGTCCTGTCAGAATCAATGGCGACGCGTAATGAAGGGTATCCAAAAATCCTTTACTTGTAAACAATGATTTTTTTAGCAAAATCCAATATGAATATAACGGATTGTTTCCTGTAAACAAAATAATAATTGCACCTAGGGCAAATGCAAGAATAACCGGAATTAATGAGTTTATAATATGTTTTAAAGTTTCATTGTTATTTCTCATGCTTATTCTCCCCTTTTATTCCTGCCATCAAAAGACCTATCTCAACTGTTGACACTTCCGTCGGAGAAATCTCTCCCGTAATTTGCCCCTTATACATTACTATAACTCTATCAGATAAACTCATTATTTCTGATAATTCACTTGATACTAAAATAACGGTATTACCTTGGTCTCTGAACTTTAGAATTTCATTGTGAATAAATTCAATAGAACCTATATCTACTCCTCTTGTTGGTTGACAAGCCATAAGTATCTTAGGTTTTGATGCAAGTTCTCTTGCAATAATTACTTTCTGGGCATTTCCTCCCGACAGATTTCCTATAACTCCATTCTTATCACCTAATCTTATATCAAACTCATCAATGTATTTGTCTCTTATTTCATCTATTTTTTTCGAGTTATATAAGCCATATTTTAATATTTCTTTATTATCATGATAGCCTGCAATGCAATTATCGGAAACACTCATTTCTCTACATAACCCTGTAGCGTATCTATCTTCCGGAATAATACCGATTCCTTCTTTTCTAAGTTCTTTTGGCCACCGGTTTGTCACATTCTTACCATATAAGATAACATTTCCACTCTCGGCTTCCATAAGTCCCGTTAATACTTTTATCAGTTCCGATTGTCCATTTCCTTCTACTCCGGCTATTCCAAATATTTCACCCTTATTTACTTTAAAAGAGACATTATTGATAACTTTCTTACCATCGTCATTTAATACATTTAAGTTATCAACTTGATATACTACTTGTTTTTCTACAGTATGTTTTCTATCATTTTGTACTGTCAAACATACATCTCTTCCTACCATCATTCTTGCAATCTCTTTTTCATCAGTATCCTGTTTTAAAACATCTCCAACAACATTTCCATGTTTTAACACGGTGATACTATCTGCAAGCTCCATTACCTCTCTCAGTTTATGTGTGATAACTATTATTGTCTTTCCCTGCTCTTTTAAAAGCTTTAATGTTGCAATTAAATCATCAACTTCTTTCGGAGTTAATACAGCAGTGGGTTCGTCCAAAATAAGTATATCCACATTTCTATAAAGCATTTTAAGTATTTCAACTCTTTGTCTTTCACCTATAGAAATATCTTCGATTTTATCTGTTGGATTTAATTGAAGATGGTTATCCTCAATCATTTTTGCAACCTTTTTTATCTCTTCTTTTTTATCTATCAGAGGACTATTTTTCTTTTTTATTTCCACACCGAGCAAAATATTCTCATATACTGTAAGTGAGGAAACTAACTTAAAGTGTTGATGTACCATGCCTATTCCTACTCCTATTGCGGTAAGAGGGTTGGTCATCTTTACTTCTTCACCTCTAATAAGTATTTTTCCGGAGCTTGGAGCAACCAAGCCATACAACATATTCATAAGTGTTGACTTACCCGCTCCGTTTTCTCCTACAATACACCTTATTTCACCTTCTTTTATGTCCAAAGATATATTATTATTAGCGACAAAATCTCCAAACTTTTTGGTCAAATTTATTGTTTGAATTATACTTTTCATATATAGTATCCTGTTACTTTATTTTTACATTAGGACATTTACTCTGATCAAACTCTTCCCCATTTTGAGCATTAGTTACTTTAATAGTTCCGTCAGCAATTTTGCTTTCTACATCCTTTACTTCGGCCTTTATTTCTTCCCATTTTTCTTTTCCGGAATCTTGTACATGTTTACTTATTTCAGCTAAATCCGTAATAGATGTTGCGCCTGAAGCTAAAGAATATGTTTGTACTCTATCCATACTATCAAGCTTTCCTTCAATTGAGGCTTTTATAATTTCATAAACCGGTACATCTGTATTCTTCATAACACTTGTAAGTATATATCCGGGTTGCTGTGCATCTTTATTAGCATCTACCTGTATTGCAAGTTTTCCTTCCTCTTTAGCCTTTGACGCAACTCCATCTCCTACTGCCCCTGCTACCGCAAATACTACATTTGCACCCTGATTATAATATGTACCTGCCACTGTACTTCCTGTAGCCGAGTCAGCAAAACCTGCGTCATACTTTGAATAATAGTCATAGTTTACACCAAATTTTTCTGCTTCATAATTTATTCCTTCTATATATCCATATGAGAATACTGTAATACCGTTAGAGTTTGTTCCACCTATAAATCCTACAGATCTTCCACCATTTTCAGGTGAAGTAAACTTATATTCTGTATCACCAAAAAGTTCTTTTGCATTTTCATTTACAAGCGTTGTCAATGCACCTGCAACAAATGATGATTCATGTACATCAAAGAGTACACTTATTACATTATTGTGAATCTGCTTTCCTTCACTATCCTTGTTTGGATTATCATTCATACAGATAAATGTTGTATCAGGATACATCTTAGCAATTGCATCTGCTCCGCCTGTACCATTAATCAATGCTTCAAAATCATATTCCAAATTAAATATAATCTGATAACCGTCATCTGCCAAACTCTCCAATGCCTTCGGAACCCCTGTAGTAGGTTCAACCACCTTATATTCAATTCCAAAGTCTTTTTCAGCTTTTTTTGCTCCTTCAATTGCAGTTTGATTGTACCCATTATCATTTTGTCCTGCTGCTGAACATATAATAGCCACTTTCAAATTCTTATCGCCTCTTCCGGATTTTTGTGATTCATTTCCTCCACCACATCCCACTAATGTACTGGCCATCATCATAGCCATAGCTACACTCACGAATCTTAATTTTCTCATTTTTATTCCCCTTATACATTATTACATCATGTTGTCATGACGTCATTATTAGTTGTATTTATACTAACATAATATAACGTTTTTGTAAATATTTAAAGCGAAAATCTACACTCCCTATCGCCCTACTAACCCAAGTTCCACTTTTCGGGTCTTTGACAGTTTGTTTACCTAAATAAGCCTTAAAAAAGTCTCACAACCCGCATATAGCCTACATTTTTGGGTCGAAAAAATTGTCAGAATTTTCGTTTTATTATATAGTATTTATAGTATTGTATGGTATATGGGAGTTGGAGGTTCCCTATGAAAGTTACTACATCAAAATCAAAAAACGCTGAGTCATTCTATATTTCTAAAAGTTTCATCAATGACAAAGGTGTTAGCACCTCTGTTAATGTACGCAAACTTGGTACGCTTGCTGATTTATTAAAAAAGCATGGACCTACCAGAGATGATGTAATGGAATGGGCTCGTGCTGAGGCAAAACTTGAAACACAAAAATATAAAGAAGAAAAAACAGTAAATATTTCCTTTAACTCCACTAAAAGACTTCAACCTCAACAACAAGTCTTCTATCGTGGGGGCTACCTGTTTTTGCAATACTTTTATTATAAACTTGGCTTAGATAAAGTTTGCAGAAAGGTAAGGGATAAATATAGCTTCAAGTTTGATATTAACGCGATTTTATCAGATTTGATTTACTCAAGAATACTTGAACCTTCCAGTAAACGCTCAAGTTATAAATGTGCACCAGACTTTTTGGAGCCACCGTCTTACCAACTACATGACGTGTACCGTTCTTTAAATATACTTGCTAAAAAATGCGACCTTATACAATCTGAAAATTATAAAAACAGCCACTTATTAGGAAAACGCAATGATAAGATTCTTTTTTATGAT
>NZ_DBHIEQ010000029.1:0-11086 GCF_057250505.1 Lachnoanaerobaculum sp.
AGCAGGAATTAAAACCAACGAAGTTTGTAACAGTTAATAATTATTCGATATACTAGTATGGAGGCAGGTAAGGCTTATATTGTCAGAAAGAATATTTTTAAACTTAGTGTCGGTCAGATATTGACTCTAAAAAGATGCGGTTATCAGGCTTACTACGGTGAGCATAATTATGTTTTTACGGATACAGAGAATAAAAGTATATGTATTGTCTTAAGAGATGATGTAGATGAGGATATGAAGATATATCATCATTTGGATGAATATTTTGAAAATGTAGACAGTGTATAGTTTATGATTTGGAGGAAAAATGTCAACTTGGAGCGGTATTAGAAAAAGAATGGAAAGCGAATATCTGGCGGAAAGTTTAAAGGGTGATATCAGCTACTTTGCAACATCCTATAGCAGATCTCCGGATCATGAAGGTAGGGCAGCTATAAGATATAAAGGTAAAGAGATTATAAAGGGTTGTTATTATTATAATTGGACAAAAGCGGCGTCTTTTCCAAAAGATGAAAAGTATGAAAGACGTATGAGAGAAGAATGTGCCTATATTGATGATACCGCCATAAAGCTTGGTGTATTCGATCAGAGGTGCTTTTATCGTGCATTTGATGAGTTTGATAACCAAAGCATTGAAAAGAGTCTATACAGTGAAAATATGCTTGTCAGGATATTTGCTGTTTTGGACAGAAGAGTCGGTAAAAGAAAACTTATATCCATGAAAGAAACTATAGAAAACGAAGACGATACATTTAAAGAGTTCTTTGCTATCAGAATGAATGCGGAAGGGATATAGAAATGGATTTTATAATAGCCGAAGAGGGTGTGCCTGTAAGTGTAGGTGCATATGGAGCAGAAATCGCATATTATGGAAGTGAGATTGTATTAAACTATGAAACGGAGCCGCCGATGGGAGATTTTATTTTTTCAGCTAAGCTTCCACTGTTAGATAGAGAACTACCGTTTTGGATGTATGGAAGAAATCTTGTATTCTTAGACGCATATTATGTAATTGTAGAGAGTGTTAAAAAGAAAACCTGGGACCCTATAACTACTGTAATCGTTGATATTCACAGAGGGAAATATGCAAGTCTTAATCATTGGTATAGTGATATATCAGTGGAAGATGAAGTTGTGCTTAAAAACAGGTATGAAAAGAGTATACTGATATTAAAGAGCGTAGACGGATTGGAATGGATACAATTATAGTTATAAGGGGCGGTTTTGCCCCTTATTTTAGAAATCTCTGGTAATATTTTTCAGCCATTTATAGCTCTTATAATGTTTGTATACAAATGGAATCTTTACAAACTCATCGGTACATATAAGGAAATATACCCACATCGGCGGAAGCTTAAGAACAAAAGCCGATATAAAGCCAAGCGGAACGGCATATCCCCACATATCAATCACATCGCAGATAAATCCCCATTTTGAATCGCCTCCTGAGCGGAAAATTCCGCATATAAAGGCTGTATTCAGAGCCTGTCCCCAAATGTAGTACATACTTATATAAAGCATTATACTCAGGTAATCTCTTGCAGTAGGAGTCAGTGTTGCCATATTGAAAAATACAGGTCTTAAAACAAATATAACAATACTTCCAAGTAAAGCCGACAGTGCGGTTATTTTTAAGAAATGAGAAGAATCTGCTTTTACAGTGTCACTGTTTCCTGAGCCTATAGATTTACCAAGTATTATTGCACCTGCATTTGCTATACCGAAACATACGACGGTTCCGAAGTTTCTGGCAACTACTACAACAGCATTTGCGGCAACTATATCACCTCCAAGATGCCCCATTATTACAGAATACATTGAAAACGCAATTCCCCAAACTATTTCATTGCCGAAGGCAGGCATGGAGTATTTTAAAAAGTCTAAAAACAGAACTTTATTTGTATTAAAGACTGTCTTTAGACGGAAGTGTATAGACTTAGGTATGAAGTTGTCTATAATACATATGGTAAGTTCTACACCTCTTGCGATAACTGTTGCAAGTGCCACTCCTATGATACCCAGTTTCGGAAGACCGAAAAATCCGAATATAAAAGTTGCGTTCAAAACGATATTGAGTAAAAATGCCACCGTATATGCGGCGGTAGAGAAGTTTACTCTTTCGACACTTCTCATCGTGCAAAGATAAACCTGTGAAAAGCTCATCAGCAGGTATGAAAAGCTTACAACTCTTAAGTACGGTATACCTGAGACTATCAAATTGGTATCATTTGTGAAAATATGCATCAAAAATCCGGGGAAAAAGAATGCAAGTATAAAGAACACACTTGATATGGCAACGGAAAGCTGCATTGCGATACCCATTATATTTTCAATAGTCTTTGTATCATTTTTGCCCCAATACTGTGCCGCCAGCATAATGACACCGGATGCAATACCTGCATATACCAGGTTTAAAATAAACATTATCTGATTTGCAAGTGAACCTGCCGCAAGTGCATCTTGTCCTACAAAGCCAAGCATTATAACATCAGCCGAACCTACAGCGGTTGTAACGATATTTTGTATGACTATAGGTATGGCAAGTCTTACTATATCTTTATTAAAAGAAGAGTTGTTATGCATATCAATCCTCCGTTTTAGATTATCCGAAAGATTAAACCTTCGGGTGATTGTTCCATTATATGTGGAACAGTAATATAAGTCAAATTTTAAAATACTCCAAAACCTTGTAAATAAAGGTTCTTGAGACTTACACTAAAATTACACATGCCAAATGTAAGTTCAAGGTATTCTTTTTTGGAATAAAAAGTATAAAATATTATTAGAGTGTTTTGTGAAATACACTAAAAGAAAGAGGTATAGTATGAATTTAAGAAAAGAAAAAAAGTCAAAAAGACTGTTAAAAAGAGTAACAGCTTTATCAGTTACACTTTTGCTAAGTACAGGAAGTTTGTTCACATCAGTAGCTGCTACAGGTCCGGGAATTGAGCAAATTAGTTTTGAAAATAAAACCGGAATTATTTCTGAGGAGCCAAAAACAACTAATGTAAGTCAGTATAGCTATGATACCAATATTGATTACAGAATAGAGATGAACAGTTCGGAAAGATATCCTAAGAGTATATACATAAAGGGAAAGCTGCTTGGTATAGATAAAATACCTGTGATATCTATATATAAATGTATTTGGCTCATATTAAAAGACAGTAACGGTAAAGAAGTCTATAACAATATAGTTAGTAACAGTACAGGAAGCATAAGCTTTTACTTAGATAAAATATCTGAGGGAAAGTATTCTGTGAATTTGTACGCTTCTTCTGAAAGATATGGTTCCTACAAATCATTAATTTATGGAAATGATATAGAAATATTATATAAAGATGGAAAATTAAGTTTTGTACCATATCCATACTATGATCACAATATGGCTGTAGTGAACAATAAAAGAACAGATGAAAAAGCACTGGCATATTATAGGCAGTCGTCAAGTGATATTCAAAGTGATAATCAGGAAATAATAGATTTAGCAAACAGTATTACAGCCGGAATTACTAATTACTATGATAAAGCAGTGGCAATACATGACTGGGTATGCAACAATATTTATTATGATTGGGACAGATATTTAAGCGGAAACTATATTGGGATGGATACCTCAGCGCTTGGAACATTGCATTCGAAAAGAAGCGTCTGTGACGGATATGCAAACCTGACAGCGGCACTATTAAGGGCAGCCGGAGTTCCGGCAAAAAAAATTTCCGGATTTGCTTTGGGTGTATCAAATGATTATTGGCCTGAGAATTTTGATCCGAGTAAAGATACAAACCATGCCTGGAATGAGTTTTGGGCAAATGGAAGATGGGTAATACTTGATACAACCTGGGACAGTGATAATGCATGGAGAAACGGAGGTATTGAAAAAAATACCGGATTAAGAGGATATCACTATTTTGATATAAATGTGGGATTACTCTCAGCAGACCATGTAATAAAGGATTATAATGAAGCGGATGTCCCGCAACCGTAAATGGGGAGTAATGAGCTATAAAACAAGTATAGGATGGTTTTAACTAATTATTATAAGGAGTGGATATGATAAAAATAATTGATGATATAAAATTTATGCCTGATATGGGAAAAAGTATCCATTATATTTCCTGGACTCCATGTCATGCTATGAGTGTTTCAGGATATGCATCATTATCATTTGTATATGCAATAGTATATACTAATTTGCCTGATTTAAATACTGATAAACTTTTTAGAGAAGTTGACATGTCAGATGAAGTATGCGCCCTATATCATAGGGCTAATATTACAATTATACCTACACACAGAGGTGTATATTCAGATGAAGAGATGTACAGACATTTTCATGATGCCATGAAATCACAACATAGGTATATAAATGCCGACAATATCATATTTGATATGGGATATTATTGTTATTATAATCCACATACAAAAAGCTATGATAATTTGGAATATCTTAATATGTTAGATTATAATCTTAAATTATATAAAAATGTGTATGTGATTTACAAAGGAAATGCGAAAAAATGTTTTGAGTTAGCAAGCAAAGAAGAAATTGATGCATTAAGATTACAGAGAAAATAGCATAATAGCATAATTTTCAACTCCGATATAAAAACCCTATTGACAAATACACACCGTTCATGTAGAATACATACTTGCAATGTGTGTGTAGCTCAGCTGGATAGAGCACTTGGCTACGGACCAAGGTGTCGGGAGTTCGAATCTTCTCACGCACGTTTTTAGAGCCTCAGCAACCTTGCTGAGGCTTTTGTTTTATAAAGAGTAAGTAAAAGGAAAATATGGGAATAGTAAAGGCAACAAAGCTTATATTTGATTATATAACAAGAGATGAAGCGGACAATGTAGAGGATGTGAAAAGGGCTATCAACAATTTAAATATTGATATCACTCAAGGAGATTTTGTGGCGGTTTTAGGACATAACGGCTCCGGTAAATCCACATTTGCAAAGCACTTAAACGGTATATTATTACCTACAGAGGGAACTGTATTTATTTCAGATTTGAATACCGCAAATGATGAAACACTGCTTGATTTGAGAAAGATGGTGGGAATGGTGTTCCAAAATCCGGACAATCAGATAATAGGAAATGTAGTGGAGGAAGATGTGGCATTCGGACCTGAAAATATAGGCATTCCGACAGATGAGATGTGGAAGAGGGTAGATGCTGCACTTGAAGCGGTAGGAATGACCGCTTACAGATATAAATCCCCGAACAAACTCTCAGGAGGACAAAAGCAAAGAGTGGCCATAGCAGGTATTATGGCTATGAAGCCCAAGTGTATTGTACTTGATGAACCTACAGCCATGCTTGATCCGAACGGCAGAAAAGAAGTTATAAAGACAGTACTTGAACTGAATAAAAAGGAAAATATTACCGTAATACTTATTACCCACTATATGGAAGAAGTTATAGAAGCAGACAGGGTCATTGTCATGGATGAGGGAAAGATAGTAATGGATGGAACACCGAAAGAGGTCTTTTCTCATGTGGAAGAGCTTAAGAAGCTGAGGCTTGATGTACCGAGTACAACCGAACTGGCATATGAATTGAAGAAGGCGGGATTAGAGTTGCCTGACGGTATACTTACATTGGATGAGTTGGTAGATAACCTTTTACCTATACTAAAATAAACACATTTGGAGAAGAAAATGCAAGAAAATGTGCAAGATATTCAAATAGAAGCAAAAAAATTAAACTTTATATATGGAGAAGGAACTGCTTTTGAACAGTATGCCTTAAAAGATGTATCATTTAAGATAAGAAGGGGAGAGTTTGTAGGGATTATCGGACATACAGGCTCAGGAAAGTCAACATTGATACAGCATCTAAACGGACTGATAAAATCCACTTCAGGTGAACTTTACTTTAACGGTGAAAATATATATGCTCCGAAATATGACCTAAGACTTTTAAGACAAAAGGTAGGACTTGTATTTCAGTATCCTGAGCATCAACTTTTTGAGGTGGATGTGCTTTCAGATGTGGAATTCGGTCCGAAAAATCAAAAGCTATCTGAGGTTGAGATAGAAGCAAGAGCAAAGGAGAGTCTGGCACTTGTCGGGCTTGATGAAAGCTTTTATAAGAAATCACCGTTTGAACTTTCCGGAGGTCAAAAAAGAAGAGTTGCCATAGCCGGAGTTTTGGCGATGAATCCTGAGGTGCTTATATTGGATGAACCTACGGCAGGGCTTGACCCGAAGGGCAGGGATGAGCTTTTTGATGAAATTATTGAACTGAAGAAAAAAAGAGACATGACCGTTATACTTGTATCACACAGTATGGAAGATGTAGCAAAGTATGTAGACAGATTGCTTGTTATGAATAAGGGTGAACTTGTGCTTGACGGAACACCTAAGGAAGTTTTCAAACAGTATAAATTCCTTGAAAGTATAGGACTCAGTGCTCCCGGAATAACTTATATAGTGGAGAGACTGAAAAAAGAAGGCATCGACTTGGGAGATGATATTACCACAATAGAGGAAGCGAGAGATGCAATATTAAAATACATTAAGAGAAAGGATAAAAATGCTTAGAGATATTACATTGGGACAGTACTATCCTGTAGATTCTTTTGTACACAGACTTGACCCGAGAACAAAACTTTTCGGAACTATGGTTTTTATTATTTCTCTTTTCTTGGCAAACTCATGGCCGGGTTACGGACTTGCAATCCTTTTTTTGGTAATTGCTATAGGACTGTCAAAGGTTCCTGTAAAGTTTATGTTAAAGGGACTTAGAGCGGTACTTGTTTTGCTTATAATAAGTGTAAGTTTTAATCTGTTTTTGACAGACGGTGAAGTTGTATTTAAACTTTGGATATTTAAGATAACAAGAGAGGGTATCAGAATATCGCTGTTTATGGGAATGAGACTGATTTTTCTTATAGTAGGTTCTTCAGTAATGACACTTACCACAACACCGAATGCACTTACAGACGGTCTTGAAAAAAGTCTTGGATTTTTGAAGGTTATAAAGATACCGGTGCATGAGATATCAATGATGATGTCAATTGCACTTAGATTTATTCCCATATTGATAGAGGAAACAGATAAAATAATGAAGGCTCAGATGGCAAGAGGTGCCGATTTTGAGTCGGGAAATATAATACAAAAAGCAAAGGCAATGGTTCCGCTTTTGGTACCGCTTTTTATTTCCGCAATGAGAAGAGCTACAGATCTTGCTATGGCGATGGAAGCCAGATGCTATCACGGCGGTGAGGGCAGAACCAAGCTCAAACCTTTAAAATATAAGAAGATTGATATAATAGCTTATTTATATTATTTGATATATATGCTTATATGTATTGCTTTGGTTTTTGTTTTTAGGAAGTAGGGTAATGAGAAGAATAAGACTTATAGTATCCTATGACGGTACAAATTATTGCGGCTGGCAAAAGCAGCCTAATGGAATAACTATAGAAGAAGTATTAAATAATGCCATTTCAAAACTTACAGGTGAAGAAATAGAGATAATAGGTGCTTCCAGAACAGACTCGGGAGTACATGCCTATGGAAATGTGGCCGTATTTGATACCAATGCAAGAATGGCGGCAGATAAGTTCGCATTTGCAATCAATCAAAGACTTCCTGATGATATCAGAATACAATATTCCGACGAGGTGGAAGCAGGTTGGCATCCGAGAAAGAATGACTGTATAAAGACATATACCTATAGAATTTTGAATCGAAAGATTGATATACCTACAGAAAGACTTTATGCACATTTTTGCTATTTCAATCTGGATGTTGAGAAGATGAGAGAGGCAAGCGGATACTTTATAGGAACACATGATTTTACAAGCTTTTGTTCACAGAAATCTCAGGCCTCATCACCTGTAAGAACCATCTTTTCTTTGGAAGTATTACAGGATGAAGATATGATTACTGTTGTAATAAGAGGTGACGGTTTCCTCTACAATATGATTCGTATTATAGCAGGTACTCTTATAAAGGTCGGTATGGGTGTTTATCCGCCAAGTTATATCACAGAGATAGTGAAAGCAAAAAACAGAAAACTTGCAGGGCAGACAATGCCTGCAAAGGGACTGACTTTAGTTGAAATTGAATATATTTAAGCAGGATGCGAGATGATCGCATCCTTTTTTATTAAATTTATAACAAAGTTTTTCAAAAGACAGCAAGATAAGTAAAAATAAAAGCATAAAAAGCAAGATAAGTGTAGTAAATATATTAAGAAAAATAGTACAATCATTAAAAATAAAGGAGGAATATGTTATATTCGGCAGGTATTAAACATGATAAGAACACTCTTATCAGTTTATTTGTAACAGAGTTTAGAATTTATGAAAAAAGAACCATTTTATTCAGACTCTTGTTAGGAGCAATAATTGTAATATCAGCCATACTTATTGGTGTAGCAACTCCTATAAAGGGAATAATGATTGCTGTAGGAGCGTGGTTTATTTCAAGTACCGATTTTCCGGCAAGACTTAGAGCTGATGAAAATATAAGAAAGTTCGGGAATGAGTATCCGAAGTTTAAGTACGAGTTTAAAGGTTCAAACTTTACAATTACAGAGAAGAAATCAATGAATATAGATTATTCAAAAGTAGAACATTTAGCCTCGGATAAGAAATATATTTACATCTTTATGGGAAGATCAAATGCAATAATGCTTGATAAAAATGAATTGAAAATTTTTTTGAAAAATATTGATAAACCTATAACGGAGTCATTTGAATCATTTTTGGAAGAAAGAACATGTAAGAATTTTGAATCAACAAAAAGTCTGATATCAATTAATTTATTTGACTTATTGGATATTTTAAAAAGTAGAAAATAATTACAGATATATGGTTAATCCGTATATTTGTATTATATAGGAATATGTTCCACATAAAATTTAGGAGGTTATTATGGTAATAAAGAAAATTATTGCCGGTGTACTGGCAGGAGTGACGGCATTTTCACTTACAGCTTGTGGTGCACCAAGATTTACAGTGAATGATGCAGGTGAAAAAGTCTTTAATTTAAAGCTTGGTCACAATATGGCTGAGGATCATACTGTACATATTGTTTTATCGGAGTTTGTGGAAAATGTGAGAGAGAAATCACATGGTACTATAAATATCACAATATTTCCAAACGGTACTCTGGGTTCTGAAACAGATATGATTGCTCAGATTCAAGGGCAGGCACTTGATATGGCAAAAGTTTCCGCATCAACATTGGGAAATTTTTCAAAACTTTATAATGCATATGCGGTACCATATGTTTTTAATGATAAGGAACATTATTTCGGTGTAATGGACAGCGATATAGCAAAAGAAGTGTATGAGTCTACAGAAACTGACGGCTTTAGAGGACTTACATGGTTGGATTCAGGTGCAAGATCATTCTATACAGTAAAGAAGCCTATAAGAAAGCCGGAGGATCTGAAAGGGCTTAAGATAAGAACAATGGATTCAAAGATGGCTATTGATATGATGAAGGCACTTGGAGGTTCTGCAACCGTTATGGGATATTCGGATATTTATACAGGATTGCAGCAGGGTGTAATTGACGGTGCTGAGAATAATGTTACAGCTATGAGAGACCATGGTGAAGTGGCACATTATTATTCATATGATGAGCATACCAGAATACCTGATATTATAGTTATGTCGGAGAAAATCTGGGATGAAATGAGTGATGAACAAAGAGAAATTATGAATGAGTGTGCAAGAGATGCATCACAGGAATATATAGGTAAATGGGCGGAATTTGAGAATAAGGTTGTAGATAAGGCAAAAAATGAGTTTGGTGTAGAGTTTGTTACAGATGTTGATAAAGCTGCATTCCAGAAAGCTTGTAAGCCGATATATGATGCTTTAAAGACTGAACAGCCTGAAGTTTATAATATAGTTGAAAAGATACAAAATTTCAAAGTACAGAAATAGGTGGAAATATGAAAGCACTTGATAAATTTTTGGATAATGCCATGAAGTTTTTGATGGCGGTAGCTATGGGTTCACTTGTAGTTGGCGGTACATGGCAGATTTTTACAAGATGGATTTTAAAGAATCCTTCTACATTTACTGAAGAGTTTATGAGATATATGCTTATATGGGCAAGTATGATTGGATCTGCATATTGCTTTTATAAGGATAAGCATTTGGCACTTGATCTTATAAAGGATAAGCTCAAAGGTACACCTGCAATGTGCTTGTCGGTTTTTATCGAAGTATGTATACTGGCATTTTTGTTTTTAGTATTTGTTTATGGTGGCGGCCGTATGGCAATAAGCTCCACCAACTATTCACCTGTAATGCATATACCTTTTAAGGTTTTGTATATAGTGCTTCCGTTGTCAGGTATTTTGGCGATACTTGGAAGAGTTTTAAAATATATTCAGTATTTCAGTGAAAGAAAGGCAGGTAAATAAGTGGTTATACAATCGGTTTTAATGCTTTTTGGCGTGTTTTTTGTAATGTTATTTGCCGGAGTTCCTATTTCAGTCGGTATAGGTATAGCATCCATTGTAACTGCTCTGGCAAGTTTTGATCCGAATCCGGGTATCGGAGTTTTATCATTTATAGCGGCACAGAGAAGTTTCTCAGGTATTGACTCATTTTCATTATTGGCATTGCCTTTCTTTACATTGGCAGGAAATATAATGAATAAGGGTGGTATTGCAAACAGACTTGTACGACTTGCAAGACTCTTTGTAGGTTGGATTCCGGGATATCTGGCGGCTACAAATGTACTTGCAAATATGTTCTTCGGTGCTATTTCAGGTTCATCCGTTGCGGCTACATCTGCAATGGGAAGTATTATGAGTCCGCTTGAACTTGAAGAAGGCTATGATCCGAACTATTCCGCAGCTGTAAATATTTGTTCGGCACCTACAGGAATTATTATTCCACCGTCAGGTCCGCTGATTCTTTATTCTATTACAGCAGGCGGAGTTTCAGTTGCGGCACTTTTTATGGGGGGATATCTTCCGGGTGCATTACTTGGCATTTGTGTTTTGATAGTAGCAATGTTTATTGCATATAAAAAGGGATATAAATCATCAACTGTAAAAGAAGATGTTCCTGCAATTAAAATAGTGATTGAGGCTATAC
>NZ_DBHIEQ010000029.1:11096-20978 GCF_057250505.1 Lachnoanaerobaculum sp.
TACTTGCAGTTATTTTGGTTATGGCGGGAATCCTACTTGGATGGTTTACAGCTACAGAGGCAGGAGTGGTTGCGGTACTTTACTGCGGAGCACTTGGATTTATATACAGAGAGCTTACAGTAAAGAATGTATATGAACTTTTAGCAGATACTATGATGAGCTCTGCAACAATACTTTTCCTTATATCAACATCTACCATTATGTCATATGTAATGACAGTTTCAGGGATACCGGGAGCTATCAGTTCTATGATTATGGGAGTATCAGATAATAAATTTATTATTTTACTTATTATGAATGTATTCCTTTTGGTTATGGGTATGTTCCTTGATCTTACACCGGCAGTACTTATTTTTACACCTATATTCCTTCCGATAGTTAAGAGTATCGGTATGAGCCCTGTGCATTTCGGTATAATGTTCATTATGAATCTCGGTATAGGTTCTGTAACACCGCCGGTAGGCTCTTGCTTATTTGTAGGTTGCGGTGTGGGTAATGTTAAGATTGAGGGTGTAACAAAGTATATTATTCCAATGTTTATAGCCATGGTTGTGGCGCTGTTCCTTATCACATATATACCTGTTATATCACTTGGTATACCGTATCTGGCAGGACTTGTGTCATCAATCTAATAGGAGTGTTTATGCAAATAGTAAAAAAATTTGAGTCCTTATCTAAGGACGGTAAGTCTTATATAGTACATACTGATAATGCAGATATAAAGATTTATTTTCTTACAGATGAAATTATAAGAATAAGAGTATCTTTTGACAAGAAATTTAAGGAAGAATCATATGTTTTATCAACTGTAGGTTGGGATGACAGACTTGATAATGTATTAGGTGAATACAGAAAGAAAATAGAACCTATCAAGCCCGAAATAAAAGAGGATGAAGATCAAATAATATTTGAAACTGCAAAACTGAATCTGGTTCTTGATAAAAAAAGCATAGGATTCAGTCTGTATGATATAGACGGAGATTTATTATACTCGGATTTAAACGGTAATCCTTTTATACTTGATTCAAACAATAGAGTAAATCACTATTCAAAGATGGAAGAAGATGAATGCTTCTACGGTTTTGGAGAAAAGGCGGGAATCTTAAATAAGAATAAGACTTTACTACGAGAAAGAGCTACAGATGCTATGGGCTATGATGCCGATAAGATGGATACATTGTATAAACATATACCGTTCTATATCAGAATGAGGAGAGCAAGTAAAAAGGCTGTAGGACTTTTCTACCACAATTTTTATGAATCAGTCTTTAATATGGGCTGTGAAAAGAGCAATTATTGGCCAAGATACACATATTTTCAGGCGGACGGAGGAGATATAGATCTCTATCTTATCGGTGGTAACAGTATCAAAAGGGTAGTGGATAATTATACTTTATTGTCAGGAAGACCTGCACTTTTGCCAAAGAGAGCACTTGGATATCAGGGTTCATCAATGTATTATCCTGAACTTGAAAAGGACTCTGATGACGCGGTGTTGGAATTTATTGATACCGTTAAGGAAGAGGGATTCTCGATAGACGGCTTCCATCTCTCAAGCGGCTATACAAGCTATAATAATAAAAGATGCGTATTTACCTGGAATCTTGACAGATTCAAAGATCCAAGAGATTATTTCAAAAAAATGAATGAAAAAGGAGCACAGAATGTTCCTAATGTAAAGCCCGGAATACTTTTAATGCATCCCAAATTTGACGAGTTTGTAGAAAAAGATGTATTTGTAAAGGACTCTGAAAAAGATACCTACGCCATAGGAAGCTGGTGGGGCGGAGACGGAGCATTTTGGGATTTTACAAAGGCTGATGCCAGAAAAGCTTGGAAAGAGTATCTGACAGAGAATGTAATAGATATCGGTACAGACTCTATTTGGAATGACAACTGCGAGTATGATTCACTCTTAGATAAGGATACAAAAGTGGATTTTGATGGAGAAGGCGGAACGATAGGAGAATTGAAGCCTCTTATGAGTACTATAATGTGTCAAATAGCAAATGAGGCGGTGGTTGAACATAATGAAAATGCCAGACCTTATGTGGTTTGCAGAAGTGGAAGTGCGGGTATCCAAAAGTATGCACAGACATGGTGTGGTGATAATCTCACCAACTGGACTTCTCTAAAATATAATATTCCTATTATCACAGGCATGGGGCTTTCAGGTCAACCAAATGAAGGTGCGGATATAGGCGGTTTTGCAGGTCCTGCACCGAGTGAAGAACTCTTTGTGCGTTGGGTACAAAACGGTATATTCCAGCCGAGATTTTCAATCCATTCCGCAAGCAGTGACAATACTGTAACCGAACCATGGATGTTTAAAAATTCTACCGATATTATCAGAGATGCTATAAACTTCAGGTATAAACTGACACCTTATTTCTATTCTTTGGAGTATGAAGCAAGCAAGTATGGCAGTCCGATAATGAGACCGTTGGTATATGAATTCCAAAATGATGAAAACACTTTTGATGAGAGTTTTGAATTCACATTGGGAAGAGATATTTTAGTGGCGAATGTAATTGAAGAAAACGCAAAGAGCATTGAAGCATATCTTCCAAAAGGTAGTACATGGTATGATTACAATGATAATTTTAAGAAATATGAGGGTGGACAGACTATAAGTATACCTGTTGATATTTCCACCATACCTATGTTTATCAGAAGCGGTGCCATTATACCTATGTCAGGAAATAAGCTTACAAGTATGGCGATGGACAAGGTTGAAACTTTGGAGCTTTTGGTGGCAACAGGTGAAAACAGAAACTTTGTACTGTATGATGATGACGGTGTAAGCAATGACTTCCAAAAAGGTGTATTCAAAAAGACCACTATAGAAATGTCGGGAGATGAGATTGTAAAGCTTAACTTCAAGTCTGAGGGAAGCTATAAGGACAGCATAAAAACTGTAAGAGCGAATATCATTAAGAAGGAAAAGAGTCCGTATTGGGTCAGCCTTGCAGGCAGAAGGCTGACACATTTCTTAAACAGAAGAAAATTTGAAGCATCAAGTGAAGGTTGGTATTATTCACAGACAAACAGAAGCGTTGAAATAAAATATGCCAATCCGGAAAGTGATTATGAGCTTATTGTATCTTTTGAAATGTTTGATTTGATAGGTATGTAAATGATAGTAAAAGGCTTTGAAAAATTAATTGAAACCCAAAACGGCTATATGATAGAGGCTAAAAATGCCTCTATCAAGGTTATTGCACTTACCGATGAAATAATCAGAGTAAGGGTAAGCTTTGACGGGAAATTTAGTGAGTCTTCGTATGCTCTGGTAACCACTGCTTGGGAAGATGATCTGGATGAACTTTTTGCAGGTGAAAGAACAAGGATTGAAGCTGTCAAATTGGACTGTATAGAGGATGATAAGAAGATAGTATTTAAAACAAAGAAATGTATACTTACACTTAGAAAAGATCCTCTTTCTTTCAGTTTGGAAGATGTCTTTGGGAATGTTATATACAGAGATTTGAAGGAGAGGGCTTTTGATAAGGACTATCTTGGAAGAGTCTCACATTACTCACTTTTGGATGTGGAAAAGGATCATTTCTACGGTTTCGGTGAAAAAACGGGTTATCTTGATAAAAAGGGCAGAAGGCTTAGGATGAATCCTAAGGATGCTATAGGTCATAACCCCGAAAACGGAGAGCCATTATATAAGCATATACCTTTTTATATCAGAATAAATGAGGATATAAAAAAGCCTCTGGGATTATTCTATAACAACTCATATGATGCCGTTTTTGATATGTGCAATGAAATAAGCGGATATTGGGACAGATATACATATTATCAGGCTGAGGGCGGTGATATAGATCTTTTCTTTATAGGAGGAGAGAGTATAAAAGATGTTATAGATAATTATACATATCTTACAGGAAGATCTGCAATGCCGACAAAGCAGGAGATGGGATTTACCGCATCTACAATGTACTATGCGGAATTGGAAGAAAATTGTGATGAGGAAATATATAAGGTAATCAAAAAGCATTTTGATGAAAAGATATATATTGATAATTTCTGGTTGGCGTCAGGGTATTCATCAGGCGAAAAAGATAATCTAAGATATACATTTAACTGGAATAAAAAGAGATTTCCGGACCCTGAAGGATTTTTTGAAAAGATGGATGCCATGGGAATAAATGTTATTCCGAATATGAAGCCCGGAATATTGCCGAATCATCCGTATATGAAGGAATTTATAGAAGCTGATGCATTTGTAAAAGATCCTGAAGGAAAAGAAGACTATATAGGTCGCTGGTGGGGCGGTTATGGAAAGTTTATCGACTTTACCAAGGAAAGCGGTAGAAAAATTTGGGGTGAACTTTTAAAGAAAACCTTACTTTTAAAGGGCTCAAAAACCGTATGGAATGATAATTGTGAGTATGACGGTGTAGAGGACAGACTTGCAAGAGTTGATAATAACGGTCATGGAGGAAATATGGCCGAGCTGAAAATAATCCACTCAAACATGATGGCATATGTGGCTAAAAAAGCTCTTGCAGAGGTTTATCCGAATGAAAGACCGTATATTATAAACAGGGCAGGTTTTGCAGGTATACAAAGATATGCTCAAGTTTGGGGCGGTGATAATCTTACATCTTGGGATACACTAAAATACAATATTGCAACTATAGTAGGAATGGGGCTTTCAGGAGTCGCAAATATGGGATGTGATATCGGAGGATTTGCCGGAGGAGCACCGGAGGGAGAACTTTTACTCAGGTGGATACAAAGCGGTATATTCCAGCCCAGATTTTGTATGAATTCGGCAAACAATGATAATACGGTTACTCAAGCCTTTATGTATGATGAATATATGCCTGAGGTGAGAGAAGCCTATGCTCTTAGATATAGAATGATTCCATATATGTATTCACTGATGAGAGAGGCCAATTTAAAGGGTACACCTGTAATGAGACCTTTATTTATGGAATTTCCCGATGATATAAATACATATAATGATAAGAATCTTACATTTATGTTCGGAAGCAGTTTACTTGTGGCAAATGTATTTGAAAAGGGAGCAAAGATCAGAAAAATATACTTGCCTGAGGGTGCAAGCTGGTATGATATAAATGACAGCTTTAGAGAATATCAAGGCGGTGTGACTGTTTATATTGATGTAAACAGTCACAGTATACCTATGTTTTTAAGAGACAGCGGTATTTTCTTTACAACAGATGATATACATCAGGCGTCAAGAGATACTGCAAAACAGCTTGACTTTACTATATCCGCCAAGTCGGATGTTGAATTTATTATATATGATGATGACGGACATTCAAAAGACTATGAAAAGGGAAAATATCTGAATACTTCGGTCAAGGTAAAAGCCGGAGATATTACCACTATTTCCTTTGAAAAGAGCGGTGATTATGAGGAAAGCATAGAAAATATCACTTTAAAACTTGTAAGTAAGAAAAAGGGTGCCTTCTATGTAAGTGCGGATGATAAGCTTTTAAAGAGATTTCTGGTAAAGAATAACTTTGATGAGGCAACTGAGGGGTGGTATTATAATCTTTCAGACAGAACAATAATGGTAAAAGCCAAAAATCCGAAAAATAAAAACTTTGATATCAAGATAAGTACAGAGAAATTCGATCTTATAGGAATGGTACTTGATAACGAATAAAAACGGGCTGTTGCCTGAGGATAAAATATAGTTGAAATTTTTAGCGGCTGTATTATCAATCTTCAGAGTAACAGCTTTTTTAGTAATTAAGCTATATAGCGCCTCTTGATTTTACTTTTACAGACGGTAGCTTTTTAGTGTAAAATAATTTATAATAATAGGAATTATTATTAGTTAAAACGCCGAAATTACAAAAATGCTATTGTGTATACAATAATTTTATGTTAAATATAATAACAACAGGTTAGGAAAACCTATCACTTACCTTTTGAGTAAAGATATTTCCTATACTGATTTAGAACAAAAAATATTTTATTTATATAAGGAGGCAGTTATGTCATTAATTAACAAGGAAGTTGGAGAGTTTAGCGTACAGGGATTTCATAAGGGAGATTTCGTTGAGGTATCTAAGAAGGATATCTTAGGAAAGTGGAGTGTATTCTTCTTCTATCCTGCAGATTTCACATTTGTATGTCCTACAGAGTTGGAGGATTTACAGAAGAATTATAAGGAGTTTAAAGAGGCAGGATGTGAGATCTATTCAGTTTCAACAGATACACATTTCACACATAAGGCATGGCATGATCATTCAGAGCGTATCTCAAAGATTGAGTATCCGATGCTTGCAGATCCTACACATGTACTTTCAAGAGATTTTGAAGTATATATCGAGGAGAACGGTTTGGCAGAGAGAGGTTCTTTCATCATCAATCCTGACGGAAAGATCGTTTCTTATGAAGTAAACGCAGGTGGCGTAGGAAGAAACGCGGAAGAGCTTTTAAGAAAGCTTCGTGCTTGTCAGTTCGTTCATGAGCATGGTGATCAGGTTTGCCCTGCTAAGTGGCAGCCGGGTGCTGAGACATTAAAGCCAAGTCTTGATCTTGTAGGTCAGTTATAATATTAGGGGACATTATGAGTAAAAACATGTATGATGCAGTCATTGTGGGCGGAGGTCCTGCAGGTCTGACAGCGGCTATTTATTTAGCCAGAGCATATTATCGTGTACTTGTTATAGAAAAAGAAAAATTTGGCGGTCAGATAACTCTGACCGCTGAAGTTGTAAATTATCCGGGTATAGAGCATATCTCAGGAGCCAAACTCGGAGAGCAGATGAGAAAACAGGCGGAAAACTTCGGTGCCGAATTCTTACTTGCTACAGTGGACTCCATTGATATGGACGGCGATATCAAGAAGGTCCATACATCAAAGGGAGATATCGAGTGCTTCGGAGTAGTACTTGCAACAGGTGCATCACCCAGAATGATCGGATTTGAAGGTGAGGCAAAGTTTAAGGGTCATGGTGTTGCATATTGTGCTACATGTGACGGAGAATTCTTTAAAGGAAAGGAAGTCTTTGTTGTAGGAGGAGGCTTTGCAGCTGCGGAAGAAAGCGTATTCCTGACAAAGTATGCAAAGCATGTAACCATTCTTATCAGAGAGCCTGACTTTACCTGTGCAAAAACAACAGCACAACATGCATATGATAATGAGAAAATTACCGTACTTACACATACCGAGGTGGTGAAAGTTGAAGGTGGAGACGTCCTTGAGAGAATTGTTTATAAGAACAATGAAACAGGTAAAGAAGAAGTATTTGAAGACAAGGAAGGCTTCGGTGTGTTCGTATTTGCAGGATATGAGCCGGCAACCTCTTTGGTAAAGGACTTCGGAATACTTGATGAAAGAGGATATGTGATTACAGACGCCTCAAAGAAAACTGCAATTGACGGATTGTATGCGGCCGGAGATGTTTGTATAAAGCCGCTCAGACAGGTTGTAACAACTGTCGGAGATGCAGGTATTGCAGCAACGGAACTTGAAAAGTATATTGCTGCAATGGAGAAAAAGACAGGTATCAAGCCGGTAGTTCCTATAAGACAATCAGGTGCAGGGAAGGGAAGTTTACCTAAAGAAGAAGTCAAGGAAGAAGGATTATTCTCATCTGATATGCTTGCACAGTTAAATACCGTATTCAATAAGATGGAAAAGAATATTCTTTTAAAAGTGTATGTTAAAGATGATGATGTATCAAAAGAATTGCTTTCATACATGACCGAGCTTGGTAAACTTACAGACAAGATATCTGTTGAAGAGGTAAAAGATGAAGCAAAGGCGCCTGTTGTAGAAATACATAGAGACGGAGAGTTCAGCGGTTTAGCTTTCCACGGCGTTCCGGGAGGACATGAATTTACTTCATTTATTCTCGGTATATACAATGTATCAGGTCCGGGACAGGGATTAAGTGATGATATAAGAGAAAAGATACTAAAAATAAAGGATAAAGTGTCATTTAAGATTTTAGTATCACTTAGCTGTACAATGTGTCCAGATCTTGTTGTAGCGGTACAAAGAATTGCTTCTCTAAATCCGAATATTGATGCACAAGTTTATGATATAAATCATTTCGGGGATCTAAGAGAAAAATATCATGTAATGAGTGTGCCATGTTTGGTAATGAATGAAGACAAGGTATTCTTCGGTAAGAAGAGCATAGAAGAAGTCCTTGAGTATATAAACAATTAAATATTGAATTCGGTAGGCTGAACAGTGTTATAAAAGTGAAGTTTTGTAACGGTTCAGCCTTGCTTTTTATATGAAAAAGATGATAAAATACTGGATGTCTGACGACATAAATTGTAATATATTTCAAGGTCGGAGTCGTGGCTTATAAATATTGTTTATAAGCTTTTTAGGTCAAAATGAGGAGAAGAATAATGAAACTCAATCAAAGAAGTATTTTAGAAAATGCAGAGGCTTGGGAAAAACTCGGATACTCTCTACCAAAGTATGACAGAGAGCAGGTGAAAAAGAATACACTTGCAAATCCGAACTGGATACATTTTGGTGCAGGAAACATTTTCAGAGCATTTCAGGCAAATGTTTTAAACAATCTTTTAAATGAAAAGAAAACCGATATAGGTCTTATTGTTGCTGAAGGATTCGATTATGAAATAATAGATAAGGCATTCAAGTCATTTGACGATCTGACAATATATATGAAACTTTGCTGTAACGGAACGGTTGAGAAGAATATTGTAGGCTCGGTAGTGGAGTCTTTGAGAGTAGATCCCCAAAATGCGGACTATGAAACTTTAAAGGAGCTGTTTAGAAAGCCTTCACTTCAAATGGTAAGCTTTACCATAACTGAAAAAGGTTATGCGGTAGTTGACGGAAACGGAAACACTCCGGCAGGGATAGAGGCGGACTTTAAAGCAGGACCTGATAAGGCTACAAGCTACATGGGTAAGGTATGTGCCATGCTTTATGAGAGATTTAAGGCAGGTGCTATTCCTGTAGCTATGGTGAGTATGGATAACTGTTCACATAACGGTGACAAACTTAAGGCTGCTGTGGTAACATTTGCAAAGAACTGGTGTGATAATAATGTCTGTGATAAAGGCTTTTTAGCATATGTAGAAGATTCCGGTAAGGTAAGTTTCCCATGGTCTATGATTGACAAAATAACACCGAGACCTGCAGACTCAGTAATGGATATGCTTGTTAAAGACGGCATAGAGGATGTAGACTTTGTAAAGACCGGTAAGAATACATTTGTGGCACCTTTTGTAAATGCGGAAGAGGCGGAGTACCTTGTAATAGAGGACAGCTTCCCTAACGGCAGACCGAAGATTGAAGAAGGTGGAGTAATGTTTACAAAGCGTGAAGTTGTAGATATGGTGGAGAGAATGAAGGTATGTACCTGTCTTAATCCTCTTCATACTGCACTTGCAATATACGGTTGTCTCTTGGGATATGAAAAAATCAGTGATGAAATGAAAGACAGTGAGCTTACAAAACTTATAAAAACTATAGGATATAAAGAAGGACTTCATGTAGTTACAGATCCGGGAATCATCAATCCTAAAGATTTCATAGATACTGTAGTAGAAGTAAGACTTCCAAATCCGTTTATGCCTGATACACCGCAAAGAATTGCCTGTGATACATCGCAAAAGCTTGCAATAAGATTCGGTGAGACAATAAAGGCATATGAAAAGAGCGAAAACTTAAAAGTATCAGATCTGAAGCTTATACCTCTTGTATTTGCAGGTTGGGCAAGATATCTGATGGGAATAGACGACAATTTAAATAAATTTGAACTCAGTCCGGATCCTTTACTTGAAAAGGTGGTTCCGATGGTAGCAGATATAAAGATTGGAGACAGCAATGTACACTCAAAGCTTGAGAGGTTATTCAGTGACGCTTCCATATTCGGAGTAAACTTATAT
>NZ_DBHIEQ010000029.1:20988-26076 GCF_057250505.1 Lachnoanaerobaculum sp.
AACTTATATGAAGCAGGACTTGGAGAGCTTGCAGAAAAATACTTTGTTGAACTTATAGCAGGAAAGGGAGCTGTAAGGGAGACATTGAAGAAATATGTGGGATAATATCAGTAACTTTAGTTACTTTTATTGTATAGATATTATAGAAGGAGAAAACTATGCAAATGACTTGGCGCTGGTACGGAGAAGGAAATGACTCCGTTACCTTAAAGCAAATCAAGCAGATTCCGGGTGTTGAAGGCATTGTTTGGGCATTGCACAACAAGGCTGCCGGAGAAGTTTGGGAAGTGGCCGAAATCGAAGAAGTAAGAAAGCAACTGGAACCATATGGCTTTAATATGGATGTGGTTGAATCTGTAAATGTTCACGATGACATAAAGATAGGTTTACCTACAAGAGATGCACTTATAGAAAACTATAAAACAACTCTAAGAAATCTTGCAAAATTCGGTGTAAAGGTTGTATGTTACAACTTTATGCCTGTATTTGACTGGACCAGAACTGATTTACATCATGAGTTGCCTGACGGATCAAATGCACTTTTCTATGAAAAGAAAGTTATCAGAGAAGATCCTATTGAGATGGCAAGATATATCATAGAAGGATCAAAGGGATACACAATGCCCGGTTGGGAACCTGAAAGACTTGAGCATCTGAAGGAACTCTTTGAGGCATATAAGCCTGTTACCAAAGAAAAGCTTTGGGAAAACTTAAAGTATTTCTTGGAGGCGATAATTCTTACTTGTGAGGAATGTAATATCAAGATGGCTATTCACCAGGACGATCCGCCATGGGACATTTTCGGACTTCCAAGACTTTTGGTTGATGAAGCTGCAATTGACAAGTTTTTAAAGCTTGTAGATAATCCTTATTCAGGACTTACACTTTGTTCAGGTTCACTGGGAGCAAATGAACATAACAGAGTTGCAGACATAGTTAGAAAGCACTGTGACAGAATCTACTTTGCACATATAAGAAATGTAAAGCACTATGAGGGAGGAGATTTCTCGGAAGTTTCACATAGAGACTGTGACGGAGATGTAGGTATCTTAGATATAATCAAGGCATATCATGACTGCGGATATACAGGATATATTCGTCCTGACCATGGAAGACATATCTGGGATGAGAAGTGTAGACCGGGATACGGTTTGTATGACAGAGCACTTGGTGTAATGTATATACTCGGTGTATGGGATGCGCTTGAAAAGTTTGACAGAAAATAATAAAAATATCTATATAGTAAGTTTTTTTTAGGGAAGATTCATATCTTCCCTTTTGTTATTTTAAATAAGAATATAGAAATTAACAATATACTCTTTTTGTGTTGATAATAATATATATTTTTATATACTGTTTTTGCAACGTAAGAATTTTGTAATCTTTTAGAAAGATGATTTACATTGAATTATTTTAGTAACGGTGGTATCATCCTAGTGTTTGGTTAAGAAAGTTTTAATAAAAAATGGAGGGATATATGAAACGTGTATTAACAACATTAGCATTAGGATTTGGATTGACAGTAGGTGCTGTATTTGCAGCAAATGCAGCTCCGTCAGTAGTAATAACACCGGGTGCTCATACAGTTGTGGCAACATCATCTGTGGCAACACCTTCAGTACCTAGAGCAACAGGCTCAAACTCACATGGACATGGCGGTTCTTCAGGCGGCGGTTCAGGATCAGGTTCAACATACAGATCAAGAAGTGCAGTTCAGAATTCTTCAGCAGGAACATGGCAGAAGGATGCTAAGGGCTGGTGGTTAAGCTATGGTGCAGGCAACTATGCAAAGAACACTTGGGTAAATAAAGACGGTAAGTGGTATTACTTTGATGCAGAGGGATATATGCTTACATCATGGAGATTTATCAATAACAACTGGTACTATATGCATGATGACGGTCATATGAATATTGGATGGCTTTTGACAGAGAATACACATAAGTGGTATTACTTTGATGCTAACGGTGCTATGTGGTACAATGCAACAACTCCTGACGGATACTATGTAAATAATGACGGAGTTTATGTAGCAAAATAATTTAACAAAGTTGATTAAGCGGATAGGTTGTTGCCTATCCGCTTTTTTGAATCTCTAAATCGGCTTATCATAATTGATATAGTCGAAATAAACTGATGTAATAAAAACACAGACTTTACACTTGGAGTACACATTTTGAACATGATTTTAGGTGATAATACATTTCATAAACAACAAACCCCATTTTAGAAACGAGGTGCAATATGAAAAAGAAAATGTGTACTTGGCTTATAACCATGGCACTTGGACTTGCAATAGTAGGTTGTTCAAATAATAAGACTACAAATACAACACAAACCACTGTGCAGCAGAGTGAGACTACAGCGGTAAATACTTCAAGCAGTACAACAAAGGGTACATATTCGGATGAAGATCTTAATACTTCATACTCGGATTCGGATACAAAAATAGAACTTAGCAATGGAAGTGCCGACATTACAGGTGAAGGTGCTACATTTGAAAACGGAAATATAAAGATTACAAAAGCCGGTACATATGTACTTAGCGGTGAATTTGACGGACAGATAATTACAGAAGTGGGAGATGAAGATGTGGTACACCTGGTGTTTAACGGTGTAAATATTACAAATACCACATCATCGGTTATAAATGCAGCTACAGGAAAGAAAGTTGTAATAACACTTGTAGACGGAACTACCAATACTCTAAGTGACGGAACAAGTTATGAGTATGCTGACGGTGAAGATGAACCTGATGCAACACTTTTTGTAAAGAATAATTTGACCATAAACGGAACCGGAAGCTTAAATATTGATTCAAATTATGCTACAGCGATAAAGGCAAAGGATAATCTTATTATACTTGACAGTAAGATAAATATTAATTCTGTAGGTAAGGCCATAAAAGGTAAAGATTCTGTAACTATAGAGAATGCGGATATCACTATAAATGCTGAAGATGACGGTATAACTACAGACGGTGCGCTGGTAATAAACAGCGGAAATGTCAATATAGAAAAGTCGGGAGAAGGTCTTGAAGGTGTCAGCATTTATATCAACGGCGGAAATATAGATATTGTTGCCACGGATGACGGTATAAATGCAAGAGGACTTATTGATGACAGTGCTACGGATGCACAGAAGGAAGCATACGGTGAGGAAAATCAGGCCGATACATATCTTAGAATCACAGGCGGAACAGTAAATATAAATGCAAGTGCTGACGGAATAGATTCAAACGGTCAGGTATATATTGACGGTGGAACTGTATATGTATCAGGTGCAACTTCAGGACCTGATGTAGCACTTGATTACAACGGCAAGGCCGTTATAACAGGTGGAACATTTGTAAGTACAGGTATTCAGGAGATGGCACAGACATTTGACAGCAGTTCCACACAAAACTTTATAACCGTATACTATGACAGTACGGTTGCGGCAGGCACTGAGATAAAGGTGACCGATAAAGACGGCAATACTGTATTAAGTTATAATGCGGATAAAGAGTTCACATTTGCGGTTATATCTTCAGATAAGCTTTCTACAGGTGAAACATATACTGTAACTGCAGGAGATAACAGCAATGAAGTAACTATAACTGCAGGAGGAAGTACTATAGGTGAGAGAAGTGCAGGCGGACCGGGCGGTCCTAACGGAAACGGAGGCCCGGGAGGAAATCCTCCTACAGGAGAGCCGCCACAAAAACCTACCGATGCAAACGGCAATGAAATTGAGATGCCGGGACCGCCAAGCGGTGAGTCGTCACAGACAGAAAAAAATTAAAAATTATATTTGATAAATGCATATAAAATGATAAACTTAGATAGAGGGTTGTTTGCCCTCTATCTTTTGAGTTAAGGAGATTTATGGAGATATACATGGCGCCTATGGAGGGTGTGATAAATTATGTTTTCAGAAAGGCGTATATAAAGCATTTTAGCGGAGTGGACAAGTTTTTTACACCTTTTATTACACCACATATGAAAAAAGGATTCTCAAGATCCGAGCGTATGGAACTTGATAAAGAATATAATAAAGGACAGAATCTTATTGTGCAGATACTTACAAACAGTGCGGGAGATTTTTTGAAGCTGTCCGATGAGATAAAACAGATGGGGTTTAATGAATTTAATATAAATCTGGGATGCCCCTCAGGTACTGTGACTTCAAAGGGCAGAGGCTCGGGATTTTTGCAGGATACAAATGCACTTGACAGATTTTTTTATGAAATATTTGAAAAAAGTACGGATATAAAAATATCCGTAAAGACCAGAATAGGATTTTGTGACTATGATGAGTGGGATGCTCTGCTTAGCGTATATGAAAAGTATGATTTTAGTGAAATTATTATACATCCAAGATTAAGGAGTGATTTTTATAAAAATAATGTGTATATGCAGGCGTTTACGCAGGCTTGTAAAACTTTAAAAGTAAAAATTGTATACAACGGTGATATAAATACGCAAAAAGGCTTTAAGATATTAAATGAAGAGTTAAGAAAAAACGGAGTTGATACCGTAATGATCGGCAGAGGATTGGTAAGAAATCCTCTATTGCCGGAGGCTATAAAAACCGGTGTGGATATGACTGATTTAAGAAAGACGATAGACTTTTTGGAGGATGTAAAAGAAGAGTATTTGTCACTTGATTTTGGAGAAAGGAATACTTTATTTAAATTAAAGGAACTTTGGGGTATGGTATTAGCGGATGAAATATATGCCAAGGCCTTAAGGAAGATAAGGAAAGTTGATACAATAAATGAGTACAATAAGCATATAGAAGGACTCAAATAATATAACAATAAACATATCGTTATAAAAATTTAAGAAATTAGTTTATTCTAACTTGTTGCAACATAATAAAAAATACTATATACTTTATGAAGAGTCGGTAAAAATTTGATATATTTTTACCGACAATAAGACATTTGAGGAGGCAAATTATGGGAGCAACCTTTTTTGCTGCGATAGCAGCATTTGCGGTCGGTATTATTTGTTTTTCAGCGATTATTTACATTATCAGCGTTATAGGAATGTTCAAAGTTTTCGAAAAATGCGGATTGGAAGGATGGAAGGCAATAATTCCTTT
>NZ_DBHIEQ010000029.1:26176-28622 GCF_057250505.1 Lachnoanaerobaculum sp.
TCATCTTTTTCAAATACCTTGTTCATATCTGTATCTATAAATCCCGGAGATATAGCGTTTACTGAAATATTACTTGGAGCAAGTTCCTTTGCCAGTGCTTTTGTAAATGAATTGATGCCGCCTTTTGATGCCGAGTAGGCAACCTCCATAGATGCACCGATATTTCCCCAGACAGAAGATATATTTATTATATGACCGCTTTGTTTTTTTAACATTTCGGGAATAATATATTTTGACATCAGAAATGCAGATGTAAGATTGGTATTAAGTACTTTATTCCAATCATCAAGGGACATATCCTGAATCAGTCCGATATAGGATATACCTGCATTGTTTATCAGGATATCTGTTTGCCCGATTGCTTTTGCAGAATCCGATATAAACTCTTTTACAGACTCTTTATTTGTAACATCGCAAAGACCTATGTAGCATGAAACATTTTCGTTTTCAACAAGTCGCTTTGTGTTTTGTAAGCCTTCAAGATCTGATTTTGCACATATAATAATATTATGATTGTTTTTTGCAAACTCAATTGCAACGGCTCTTCCTATACCTCTTGAAGCGCCGGTTATAAGTATATTCATTCTTACCTCCTTTTAAAATCATTATAGTTTAAATATGCTTAAATAAAAAGCTGTAGTTTGTACCTTAAAAACTGCTGTTCATACCTTTTATGTATATATCGTAAATAAGCCGGTATAATGGCAATCGTTAGAGAAATAAGATGAACAGAGTGATATAGGAGTTACATTCGATTATAGAGTGATAAAAAAGTGGTATAGGATTAAAGAGGATATAGGAACCCTGCAAAAAAGCTGTCGTTATGACGGCTTTTTTGCATTAAGAAAAAAATAAAAACAATTAAACCGTCGTTTATACCTTAAAAACTGCTGTTTATACTTTTTTTGTAAAAAAGAACTTTTTAATGTTATAATCATAATCGTCAAAGCTAAGGAATGTTTGAGTAATCAAACTTTCAGTAATATCAATGTGTAAGTTTTAGAGTGATTGTTACAGTGATATAGTGAAGACAGTGATGTTGGGAGTGTTTTAACGGTGATTAAGGAGTTTGTTATATAGTTAGAGCGTATAACAAGGTTGGAGTGATTTTTTAGAGTGATATTTACAAAGGTTTAGAGTGATAAAATGTTAGAGTAAGGTAAAAGGTATGGTGAAGCAAGACACCATACCTTTTATTTTAATTTTATCATAAGTATATTGTAATAACCGATGTGGAATATACACCCTATAAATGATATAATATGGACATCAGGTACGGTGAAGGAGAGAATTAATAAAGTAAAAATGGAGGTGGGTTATGAGAAAGGTATTGTGTAATATATGCAGTACAATATGTTTAGCTTGTGCCATAGTATTGCTTTTATGCTACACTACAAAGCTGTTTGCACTTGATGAAAAGCATACAGTATTGTTAAATTTGATTCAGTGTTTGGGAATGCTTGGCTACATATTGCTTTCAGAACATTGTAAAGAATCTAAGAATAAGCGTATTTTAAGGATATCACTTATAATTTTACTAAGTTTTTCAACACTGTTTACTTTTTATATATTTATTACAACATCATAGTCAGTTGTCTTAAAAGTTGAAAAAGGTTGCCATATATCACGCTTATGTGATTTTATGGCAACCTTTTTATTTGGATAAAAGTTCTTTTTCGCGTCTTCTTATATCGAGTTCATCATCGACTAAATCCTGCAAAGATATATTGTCGACAACATTGTTGATGGCATCCTCCACCTTTTTGAAAAGATTTTGTGTCACACAAAAATCGGAATGTACACAATTGCCGTTGCCGTCAAGGCAGTCAACCGGAGAGAGTGAGCCTTCGGTCAATCTTAATATTTCACCTACAGTATATTCTTTGACAGGCTTTATAAGTAAGTATCCGCCTTGAGCGCCACGAATACTTTTTACAAGTTTTGCTTTTGAAAGTATGGAGACTATCTGCTCCAAGTACTTTTCCGAAATACCGTATGATTTTGAAACTTGATTTATTTTGGTGGGTGTTTCAGAGTTTATTGCAAACTCCACCATCATTTTCAGCGCATATCTACCTCTAGTAGAAATTTTCATTTGAATCCTCTTTTCTATATAAACCGTTATTGATAAACCGGCTTTTGTTCAATGTCTAGTATCTGACTAGGAATTGACATTATCATATCAAATATAGAAATAAATGTAAACAATATAGCTGATATAATTAAAATATGTTATAATGAAGACTTTAAGAGAGTATATATGATTATCTTATATGGAAAGGAAAAAGATGGAGAAGAATAATCATTTTTTAGATAACGCAGGGGCTATTTTTGACGGTATGAACACTTTTCTTACAACAAAGACAGTTGTGGGAGAGCCTATTGTTGTAGGTGATACTACAATAATACCGTTGGTTGATGTAAGCTGCGGTATGGCGGCAGGTAC
>NZ_DBHIEQ010000030.1:0-5597 GCF_057250505.1 Lachnoanaerobaculum sp.
GTGATTTAATTTCTTTACAAACAGTTGATTTATCTTTACCAATAGTTTCAGCAATAGCAGTCTTAGTGGAGCCGTTAGTAATACCTGTTAGAATAATTCGTCTATCTTCAAGTGTTAAATGTGAAAATAAGTTTAAAGATGTTATAGTGGTACCTACCTTTCCGGTAGCTGTCTTATCCGAATTGTACTACTAAATGCAACTATTGTAAAAGTTGAAATATGTGTAAGACTAAACGCAACTTTAGCATAGGGGTTTTGGAAATAAACTTTTCACCCTAGGAGTGAAATGTAGTAGTTTTGTTACATTGTATGGTCTATCACCATTGTGATATAATCTAATATATGTAGTAGTAAATTGTCGGGAGTAAAATAATATGAATAGCACATTGATTTCAAAAATTGATGAACTTAGACAATATGATACGGAACGTGAGTGGTTTGAGTTTAAAGAAAATTGGAATGATCCGAGGGAATTGGGAGAATACATATCCGCAATTTCAAATAGTTCAGCCTATGAAGGTAGAGAGTGTGGATACTTTATATGGGGGATTCATGATAAGACGCATGAACCGGTTGGGACTAGATTCGATCCAAATCAAGATGTGAAAGGAGAGCCTTTAAAGCACTTTCTAGCCAGACAAATATATCCTGATGTTAATTTCCACTTTGAAGAAATTTATTTAGAGGATAAGAGAGTGGTTGTATTGGTTATTCCGGCAGCTAAGACAATACCTACTTCTTTTTCGGAAGAGAGATATATAAGAATCGGATCAAGCAAGGAAAAGCTGAGAAAGTATCCGGAAAAAGAATCTTTTTTATTTTCTATTTTGAGAACCGGATTTCCAACAATAGAGAATACAGCAAGTGAGTATCAAGAACTATCTTTTGAAAAGCTGATAATTTACTATGGAGCAAAGGGAATAAAACTGAATACCACACAATATGAAAAGAACCTGGGATTATATACGCCGGATGGTAAGTATAATATTATGGCACAGTTGCTATCAGATAATTCACATATTCCTGTTAGAGTGGCTATATTTTCCGGAAAAAGTAAATCTGACAATATGTATTCAGTACGTGAATTCGGATTTCAGTGCTTGTTATATACATTAGATGAAATATTAAGATATGGGGATGTGTTAAACATTATACAAGCAGATGAGGCGGATAGAGTTGTGGAAAGGAAAGAGGTGCCTCTATTTGATAAAGATGCTTTTAGAGAAGCTATAATTAATGCCTTCTTACACAATAAGTGGGTAGAAATGAATGAACCCATGGTAACGATTTACTCTGACAGGATTGAGATTTTATCAAGAGGAACAATACCACAGAGACAGACTGTAGAAGGATTCTTTTTAGGTGAGTCCATTCCTGTTAATAAAAAATTGTCTGAGATTTTTTTACAACTGCATATCAGTGAGAAGACAGGTAGAGGTGTTCCTAAAATTACAGAGAAATATGGAAAAGAAGCATTTGAATTCAGAGAAAACTCTATTATAGTAAAGATTCCTTTTAATTGGATTAATACTATGTATGATAAAGAGGGTAATAAAGAGGGTAATAAAGAGGGTAATAAAGAGGGTAATAAAGCTGTAAGTTATTCAGATTTAAATGAAACACAGAAGCTTATTCTTCAAGCAATAAAAAATAACCCAAATATTACAAAGAGAGAGATTCAAGAAAAAATAGGTAAAGGAAAGACTGCAGTAGATCGTGGAATTTCCAATTTAAAAGAAAAAGGGTATATAGAACATATCGGTTCAAACAGAACCGGGTATTGGAAAATACTTATATAAAAGTATTTGTAATAAGTTTTTAAGTAATCTGATATTGAGTTTTTATCTTAGCCATATTAATGATAATAAATGATTTTATCATTAAGTATCGGATGCTTTGTGACTTGATAACTTATGAAATATTCTTCAAATCAGTATGAATAGAATACTTTATAGTCAAAGGAAGGAGGATGATTATGGTACAAATTGGTTTGAAACTTGATGAAGTAAAGGTAAACACAGAGATGCGAATACCCTTTGAAGTGTCGGCGGATCCTTTTTATAGTAAAGAGAATATGGATGAATTGGAGAGAAGGGTTGCCAATATTCGCACAGGAAAAAGTGTGTTAAAAGAACATGACTTAATAGGAGGTGAATGATGCGAAAACTGTGATTTTAAGTATGTTAAGGAGGGTAATAAGATGACATGCAATGAGGGAATTATACGACATATTTAAAGAAGAATCTAAAGACAAGTGGATAAAAGAGGGTAGAAGAGAGGGCATAAAAGAAGGTAGAAAAGAAGGTGTTATAAATACATTACTTATACTTGTAAAAGACGGAATAATCTCAGTAGAAGATACCGCAAAAAGAGCAAATTTAAGCGTAGGTACTTTTCAAAAATATTTAAATGAAAAAATGTAAATGCTTTAGTAAGGCTTAAAAATAATGGGGACACTGTAAAAGGTGTCCTTTTTTAATACTCTAAAACATAGAAAAGCCTTCAGTAAAGTGATAAAATAGAATCGGTTAAAAAATACTAACTTGTATGTGTCAAGGTTTAGCCGGTGACGTGATGTTTGAAAAATCAATTTGTAAAAAACTGAGGGGGTTATGATGAAGTACAAAGGAATATATTTCAGTCTAATAAGTTTTCTCTTAAAAAAACCGATGATAAGAAAATTCGGTAAGAATAAAACTGAGGAAAGCTTGAAAAAGGCACGAGAGCTATATAGGCAGATGCTTGAAAATACTGAAGATATCGGCTCAAACAATCCAATGTCAGGCAATATTTATTCAGCGTATGTATTTATGGCTGTGTGCAGAGCAGGGAATTTTTGTGTGGATGATTTTAAAGAAGTAATTGTTGAGTTTTTAAACAACAAGTTGATCGGTAAACTTATAGGTGGTTTTGATTTAAATAATCCTAAAGATATGAAAAAGTTTTCTGACAGGATGCATAGAATGGCGGAGTGGGCGGATAAACATCCCAAGTATAAGGATAAAACATGGGATTTTAACTTTGACAAAGAGCTTCATAGGGACGGTTTTTATTATCACTTTACAAGATGTCCACTTGAAAAATTTGCAAGAGATAACGGTTATTTGAATCTGTTGCCTATGTGTTGCGATATAGACTATCTTAGGTTTGAGAAAGGAAGAGGTGTGCTTCACAGGGAAAGCACATTGGCATCGGGCGGAAAAATCTGTGATTACTGGATTTTAGGGGATAAGAACAGAGATCCTAAGTAAAATTCCTTTATAGAAGCGAAGCTTAGATAAAAGTATTTGTAATAAGTCTTTAAGGAAGTTGATATTGGTTTTTTATCTTGGCTATAGTATGATAGTAAGTACTTTTATTATACTTAAAAAAAGAGATAGAGAGCGAGATGAAGATGAAAAAAACATGGTTTGTGGGACTTATCGGCAAGCTTATAGCTGTATTGTTGATAATGAATATGCTGGTCTCTTTGCAAGTTTATGCGGCGGTAAAACCTGTAAAGAGAAGCTCTACTGTTCAAAGCACGGCAGTGGGGCCAAAAGAGCTTAGAGGAGTTTGGTTTTCATATATTGACTGGAGTGAGATGCCTTCAGATGTAGAGTCATTTAAGAAACGTGCGGATCAAGTGATGACAGATATAAAAAATCGCGGAATGAATGCCATATTCTGTCACGTGCACAGTCACTCGGACAGTTACGGTCAGAAATTAAAATCTTTCCCGTTATCAAAGTTTATGGTCACAAAAGATTCAAATCCTAATTTTGATCCTTTGGAGTATATGATTGAGAGTGCGCATAGGCACGGACTTTCCTTCCATGCTTGGGTAAACCCTTATAGAGTTACCAATTCTATGATGAGAGATATACCTGAGGGTTCAATTGTAAAGCAGTGGATGAATGATCCTTCAAAACAGAGAAATGTATTATTGCATGAAGGTAATTACTATCTGAATCCGTCAAGTGCGGAGGTTAGAAATTATCTTGTGAATTCAATCAGTGAAATATGCAAAAACTATGCTGTAGACGGTGTACAGTTTGATGATTATTTTTACCCTTCACTAAATGACAGTGACCCTGCAAAGAGTTTTGACAAAGCGGAATATGACGCTTCAGGCAGCAGCTTAGGTATTACACAGTGGAGAAGAGAAAATGTGTCAATGCTTGTAAAAGATGTATACAAGGCGGTACATGCCGCACGTCCTCAGGCGGTTTTCGGCATCAGTCCTGTAGCGCTTTTATCAAATCTTAGAAGTGATAAATCATATTTTGTTGATATTGATAAATGGATGGCGTCAAATGAATATATTGACTATATAATGCCTCAGCTCTACCACGGTTTTGAAGCAAAAACAAAGACAGGCGTATTGGCGCCTCATTCATATATAAACTGTTTAAACAGCTGGGTAGACTTAAAGAAAAAAAGTAACAGTAATGTAAAGCTGTATATAGGTCTCGGACTTTATAGAGCAGGAAAGAATATAAAGGACGGCAATTCGGTTTCGGAATGGCTGAGATATAACGATATTTTATTAAGACAGGTAAAGGCTGCAAGAGAAACCGGAGAGGTTTTAGGATTTGGAATATTCGCATATCAAAATTTCAGAGAGGCGCCGGCAGCTTTGGAACTTGATAATTTACAAACAGCTTTTATAAATCAGTAAAATGTAGAAATTAAAACAATGTGGACACTGTAAAAGGTGTCCTTTTTTGTTCAAAAAATTTTTATGCACAAAACCTTGATTTTATTCATAAAAAGTGTATAATTATGAAACTATAAAAGTAATTATAACAAAGCGGGAAAGGAAGAGAGGTGTTTTTATGATAAAGGTAGGTATTGTCGGAGCTACAGGATATGCAGGAGCTGAGCTTGTGAGACTTTTATTACAAAGAGATGATGTGAAAATAGTCGGATTCGGTTCAAAGAGTTTTGCAGGCGAGAGCTACTCGAAGGTCTTTAGAAGTATGTATAAATATGCAGATGATATTTGCGAAAACGACAATGTCTTTGAACTGTCAAAGAAAGTGGACATTATATTTACGGCTACACCTCAAGGCTTTCTGGCTGAGAATATAAATGATGAGGTACTTTCAAATGCCAAGGTAATAGACCTTTCGGCGGACTTCAGGATAAAAGATGTGGATGTATATGAAAAGTGGTATAAGCTTGAGCACAAGTCAAAAAATCTTATAAAAGAGGCGGTATACGGTCTGCCTGAGCTTTACCGTGAAGATATAAAGAAAGCAAGGTTGATTGCAAATCCGGGTTGTTATCCGACCTGTTCGATACTTTCGTTGCAGCCGCTGTTAAAACATAAGCTGGTAGATGAAAACAGCATAATAATAGATGCAAAGTCCGGAACTTCAGGAGCAGGTAGAAGTGCCAAGGTTGACAATCTTTTTTGTGAAGTGAATGAAAATATGAAGGCCTACAGAATCGGAAGTCACAGACATACGCCTGAGATAGAAGCTCAACTTTCAAAGGCGGCAGGAGAGGACATTGTAATTAGTTTTACACCTCATCTGGTTCCTATGATGAGAGGAATTTTGGTGACGGCATATGCCGGACTGAAATCAGGTGTCAGTGAAGAGGATATAAAA
>NZ_DBHIEQ010000030.1:5607-26148 GCF_057250505.1 Lachnoanaerobaculum sp.
AAATGCCTATGAGAGAGAGTATGCAAATGAGAAGTTTATAAGGCTTCTTAGAAAAAACGAAAATGCGGAAACGAGATTTGTAAAGGGAAGCAATTTTGTGGATATAGGCTATGTAATAGATAAGAGGACAAACAGGATAGTGGTGACCGGCGCCATTGACAATCTTATAAAGGGAGCGGCAGGCCAGGCCATCCAGAATATGAATTTAATGTTTGGGGTAGATGAAGAATGTGGATTAAAAAGTTTACCGATGTCAATATGATGAAAAAAGATATAGAAATAAGGACAATGAAAATAGAGGACTACACTGAGGTGATGGCGCTTTGGAAAAGTATAAAGGGTTTCAGGATCAGGGCTGTTGATGATGATTTTGAACATATAAAAAGATTTCTTGACAGAAATATAGGGCTTAGTGTTGTGGCCATGAAGAATAATCAAATAGTCGGAACCATACTTTCAGGTCATGACGGCAGACAGGCGACATTTTACCATGTATGTGTGGACTCAAAGTGCAGAGGAGAAAATATAGCCGGCAAGATGGTAAAGGAAGCTATAGAGAGGGTAAATGCCGAAGGAATAAGTAAGATAACTCTTATAGCATTCAAGCAAAATCTTGCAGGAAATATTTTTTGGAAGAGTCAAAACTGGAAGCAAAATAAGGATATAAACAGCTATGAGCTTGTACTGAATGAGGAAAATATATCAAGTATTGTAGCATAATCGGTTATACAGGGTTTGAAGCCGTGTATAGAGAGTATATATAAGGAGAATGTATGAAGATAATAAAAGGCGGAATATGTGCACCGAAGGGATTTTCGGCAAGTGCAACAGAGGCGAATATAAAATATAAAAACAGAACCGATATGGCCATGATTTTTTCAAAAGTTCCTGCAATATCTGCAGGAACATATACTACAAATCTTGTAAAGGCGGCACCTGTACTCTGTGACAGAAAAATAACGGACAGTGAAACTTATGTAAATGCAATAGTTATAAATTCAGGTATTGCCAATGCCTGCACCAAGGATGAGGGGATGGAGTATTGTAAGCAGAGCGCAAAGAAGGCGGCATCTGAACTGGGAGCGGAAGAGAATTCAATACTTTTGGCATCCACAGGTGTTATCGGTATGCAGCTTCCTATAGACAAGATTTGCGCCGGAATAGAATCTCTTTCCAATTCTTTGGAGCAGAGTGAGAAGGCTGCCAATGAAGCGGCCAAGGCCATAATGACTACGGATACCGTTTCAAAGGAAATTGCGATAGAGTTTGAAATATCCGGAAAGACGGTAAAGATGGGTGCTATGTGTAAGGGTTCGGGGATGATACATCCGAATATGTGCACAATGCTCGGATTTATCACAACAGATGTGAATATCTCAAAGGAGCTTTTATTAAAGGCGCTCAGAGATGATGTGGTGGATACCTTCAATATGGTGAGTGTGGACGGTGATACATCCACAAACGATTCTCTTATAATACTTGCAAACGGACTTGCGGATAATGAAAAGATAGCCTGTGAAAGCAGTGAGGAATACAAGGTATTTAAGAGCAATCTGAATTTCGTCACAACCGCTCTTTCAAAGATGATTGCAGGAGACGGTGAGGGAGCAACAGCGCTTTTTGAAGTGGTGGTAGAGGGTGCAAAGACTAAGGAGACTGCAAGAACTTTGGCAAAATCTGTAGTTACCTCATCACTTACAAAGGCTGCCATATTCGGACATGATGCCAACTGGGGAAGAATTCTTTGTGCGCTTGGATACAGTGGCGAAAAGTTTGATCCCGACAATATGGAGCTTTACTTTGAGAGTGAAAACGGAAAGATTTTGATATATAAGGACGGTGTATCTGTAGGCTTTGATGAAGAAAAAGCAACCAAGATATTGTCTGCAAAGGAAGTCAGAGCTTTGGTAAAGTTAAATATGGGAGATTTTAGTGCAACGGCATGGGGATGTGATTTGACATTTGACTATGTAAAAATAAATGCGGACTACAGAAGTTAAAGAGGTGTTTTATGGATAAATTACTTGAAAAGGCTGGGACTCTTATTGAGGCACTGCCGTATATACAGGCGTTTAATAAAAAGATAGTGGTTGTAAAGTATGGCGGTTCCGCAATGCTTGATGAGAACTTAAAGAAAAAGGTAATACAGGATATCGTACTTTTAAAGCTTGTAGGTATGCAGCCTGTTATAGTTCACGGAGGAGGCAAGGAGATTTCCAAATGGCTTGAAAAGGTAAATATTGAACCTCATTTTGTAAACGGTTTAAGGTTCACGGATGATGCAACCATGGAAGTTGTGGAAATGGTACTTAATAAAGTGAATAAAGAGCTGGTACAGATGATAGGAGAGCTTGGAATGAAGGCTGTAGGTATCAGCGGAAAGGACGGTTCCCTGCTACATTGCCATAAAAAGGAAGTGGACGGTGAGGACATAGGTCTGGTCGGAGAAGTGAGTGAGGTAAACCCCGATATTATCTTTGACCTTTTGGAAAAAGATTTTTTACCTGTCATATGCCCTGTAGGTTTTGATAAGGAGTATACAAGCTACAATGTAAATGCTGACGATGCGGCATGTGCTGTTGCAAAGGCTCTGAAGGCCGAAAAACTGGCATTTCTTACAGATGTTGAAGGTGTATACAAGGACTTTAACGACAAGAGCAGCCTGATAGAAAAGATAAGTATAAGCGAGATTGAAAAACTTATAGAAAACGGACAGATGGGCGGAGGTATGCTGCCGAAGCTTTCAAACTGTGTAGATGCTGTAAAAAACGGAGTAAACAGGGTGACAATTGCTGACGGCAGGGTTGCACATTGCCTTTTGCTTGAAATGTTTACAAACAAAGGTATAGGTACCATGATAGTAGGAGATCAGTTATGAAGATGAAAGATTCAATAGATTGCGCCGAGCAATTATTATTAAAAACATATAACAGGTATCAGGTGGTATTTGACCACGGTGACGGGATAAAGCTTTTTGATACCGATGGAAATGAATATCTGGATTTCTTTGCAGGCATTGCTGTGCAGGGACTCGGATACAACTATAAGGGAGTGAATGAAGCCCTGAAGGCTCAGGCTGATAAGCTTTGGCATATATCAAACTATTTTTATAATGTGCCTGTTATAGAGGCGGGACAAAAGCTTCTTGAAATCAGTAGGATGGAAAAAGTGTTTTTTACAAACTCAGGTACCGAGGCTATTGAGGGTGCGATAAAGATTGCAAAAAAATACGGTACAAAAACAGGCGGCAGATTTGAAATAATCGCTATGGAAGGAAGCTTTCACGGCAGAAGTCTCGGAGCACTTTCGGTAACGGGAAATGAGCATTACAGAGAGGACTTTTATCCGTTGATTCCCGGAGTAAAATTTGCAAAATATAATGATATCGAGTCTGTAAAAAATCTTGTTAGTGACAAAACCTGTGCTATAATACTTGAGACGGTACAGGGTGAAGGTGGAATTCATCCTGCAACCAAAGCGTTTCTTGAAGGTATCAAAAAGCTTACGGATGAACATGATTTGATACTGATTTTGGATGAAATTCAATGTGGAATGGGAAGAACAGGACAGTATTTTGCATGGCAGGAATACGGCATCAAGCCTGATGTTATGACGGTAGCAAAGGCACTTGGTAACGGTGTACCGATAGGTGCCTTTTTGACATCAGGTAAGGCAAGCGATGTATTAAAGCCGGGAGACCACGGTTCCACATATGGAGGAAATCCTTTGGTATGTGCAGTGGCATCCAAGGTACTGGATATCTTTAAGGAAGATGATATAACAGGAAATGTAAAAGAAGTGGGAGATTATCTCAAAGAAAAGCTTGAGGATATGGCAAAGAAATATCCTTTTATAAAGGAAGTCAGAGGAAAGGGCTTGCTTCTGGGTATGGAGTTTGACAGACCTGTGGCCGACATTATAAAGTCGGCGCTTCTTGATGAGAAAATGGTACTTATCAATGCCGGAAGCAATGTTTTGAGATTTATTCCGCCGCTTATCATTTCAAAAGAGGATGTCGATGATGCACTCGAAAGGTTAAAAAGGGTGCTTAATAAGTTTTAAAGAAAAGGTGAGCAATGACGAAGGAAGAGATTTTTGCCATAGTTGAAGAGGAAGATGTAGAATTTATCAGATTACAGTTTACCGATATTTTCGGAACTTTGAAAAATATCGCAATAACTGCAAGCCAGCTTGAAGATGCGCTTGAAAATAAAATTCTGTTTGACGGCTCAAGTGTAAAGGGATTTGCGCCGATAGAAGATTCGGATTTATATTTACATCCGGATCTTTCCACATTTTGTATATTCCCATGGAGGCCGCAGCAGGGAAAGGTTGCAAGATTTATCTGCAATATTCACAGAACGGACGGAAGCGTTTTTGAAGCTGACCCGAGAGTGGTGTTACTTGATGCATATCATAAAGCAAGTAAGTCGGGGCTTAATATATTTATTGAGGCCGAGTGCGAATTCTTTTTACTTAACACGGACGATAAAGGCGAGGTAAGTCTGAACGTAAAGGAAAAAGCCAGCTACTTTGATATAGGTCCGCTTGATATGAGTGAGAATATCAGAAGAGATATAGTACTCAACCTTGAAGAGATGGGAATCAATATAAAGTCGTCGCACCATGAGATTGCCAAAGCACAGCATGAAATAGATTTCACCAATCAAGGTGCAATTTCCTGCGCGGATGCTATACAGACCTTCAGAATGGCTGTAAAGACATTGGCAAAGAGGCACGGACTGAGTGCTTCCTTTATGCCGAAACTTTTTGAGAATGAAAACGGAAGCGGAATGCACTTTAAAATCTCCGTACTTGATAATGAAGGAAACAATTTACTTGAAGAAGACGGAAAACTGAGCAAAAAAGGAAGGGCGGCCGTTGCAGGTATATTGGAACACGCCTGTGACACTTCACTGATAAACAATCCGCTTGTAAACTCATATAAAAGATTAAAACCGGGATTTGACGCACCTGTATATGTGTCATGGAGTTCCAATTCAAACAGAAGCACACTGCTTAGAATACCGGGTGAAAGAAACAATCAGATTAGGTTTGAGCTTAGAAGTCCGGATTCCGCCACCAATCCTTACCTTTGCATTGCAATGCTTATATATTCAATACTTGACGGAATAGAAAAAGACTTACCTTTAAAAGAAGCCATCAATGAAAATATGTACTCAAATGAGATTGCAAATGTGAAGAGGCTGCCGAGTACATTAAAAGAAGCAGTAGATGAGTTTGAAAAATCGGACTTTGTGAAAGAAAAACTTGGTACACATATATTCGGTGAGTACTTAAATGCAAAAAAGTATGAATGGGACGAGTTTAATAATGCCGTTACAGACTGGGAAATAAAGAAGTATTTGGAAAGATACTGATTTTATGCAGTATCATTGGAGAAAGGACGATAATGTCGGATATAATCATTGCATTTCCAAATCCCGGTGACAGCAAAGTTTTAAGGTCTATTTTGATAAAAAACGGATATTCAATAGTAGGTGTAGTTGCATCAGGTGCCAAGGCTATAAATCTGTGTGATGATATTGATTACGGTATAGTAATATGCGCATATCAGCTTGGCGATATGCAGTATATGGAGCTGAAAGAAAATATCAATGAAAGTTGTGAGCTTTTGCTCGTATGTTCACCGAACAAACTCAGTGAAGGACTTAGTGAGGATGTAAATTTTTTGCCTATGCCTTTTAAAGTGATAGAGCTTGTAAAAAAGGTCGGTGAAATATCGGACAGGCTTTATTATGAAAGAAAAAGAAAGAAAAAGCAGGAAGAGCGAGGCGGTAAGAATTTTCTGACAATACAAAGGGCAAAGGAGCTTTTGATAAAGCATAAGAATATGACTGAGCCCGAGGCACATAAATATTTGCAAAGCAGCAGTATGAAAAACGGAGATACTATCATAAGTACGGCAAAAAAGATTTGCCTTTTGTATAGTGGGAAGGAATAAAGAGATTGGAGAATATATGAAGTTTGTAAAAATGCAGGGAGCGGGAAACGACTATGTGTATGTGGACTGCTTCAAAGAAAAAGTAAATAATCCCGGTGAGGTTGCAATAAAGGTAAGTGACAGACATTTCGGAGTGGGAAGTGACGGACTTATACTTATCTGTCCTTCAGATATTGCGGATGTGAAGATGGATATGTACAATGTGGACGGCAGCAGGGGGCTTATGTGCGGCAACGGCTCAAGATGTGTGGCAAAGTATGCCTATGACCACGGCTATGTAAAGTCTGAAGAGTTCACTATGGAGACCGGTGCGGGAATCAAGCATATAAAGATAGAGCCTAAGAATAAAAAGGCCGAATATATCAATGTAAATATGGGCAGAGCAAAGATTACCTCACAGTTTCCTGAAAAGATACTTATAAACGGAGAAGAAAAAGAGTTTATAGGTGTGGATGTAGGCAATCCTCATGCGGTCTACTATGTGGACACATTGGAAGAACTTCAAAATATGGACCTTAATAAAGTGGGAGAATACTATGAAAAGCATGAGAGATTCCCGCAAAAGGTAAATTCCGAGTTCATCTATGTTGAAGACAGAAAGAATATTCATATGAGAGTGTGGGAGAGAGGTTCGGGAGAGACTCTTGCCTGCGGTACTGGAGCATGTGCAAGCGCCTTTGCCACAATGAAAAAGGGAGATTGTGATACATCCGTAAGAGTACATTTGCTTGGAGGAGAGCTTGATATCAGCCTGGTTGATGATGAAATATATATGAGGGGAAGAGCCGAGTATGTATTCACAGGTGAAATAAACTTTTAAAGTTTTTGGCTATTATCTACAATAAGCAAGCAAACCATAATATTTCCTTTAATATCATGGTAAAATTTCAAGGGATTGAACCTGTGCCGGGTAGTGTATAGGTAAATTTACATAAACAAAAATAAAAAAACCTTTTTTTGCTATTGATTTACTCGTGATAATGCATTATTATCTATATGAAAGTTGTTAATATCTGCTACCGGATATTTAGAGCAGATCGGATTGTAGGACCAATCCTTGTTAAAATTGATTAGTGATTGGTGACTGTCTCATCATTATTTTTGTATGAGATGGTGGAGTAAAGTAATAGAGAAAAGGAGACAAATATATGATCTCAAACCAAATTCTTCAAAATACTATAGACGGCTTAAAGGGTATTACAAGAACTGAGCTTTGCGTTTGCGATGTTGAGGGTAAGGTCTTGGCAACTACCTTTTCAGAAGCGGAGACTTACGGTTTACAGGTGAATACATTTGCCAATTCATTGGCGGACTCACAGGCTATAGGCGGGTTCCAATTTTTTAAGATTTTTGACGAGCATCAGCTTGAGTATATTCTTTTGGTGGAAGGTACCACAGACGACACTTATATGGTGGGAAGATTGGCATCATTCCAGATAGAGAACCTTCTTGTGGCTTATAAGGAGAGATTTGATAAGGATAACTTCATCAAAAACCTCCTGCTTGACAATTTGCTGCTTGTAGACATCTACAACAGAGCAAAGAAGTTGCATATCGAGACAAGTGTAAGAAGAGTGGTATATATCATAGAGACCAAGAACGAAAGAGATGTATCAAGCCTTGAGGCGGTAAAGGCGCTCTTTGCATCAAGAAACAAAGACTTCGTTACAGCGGTTGATGAAAGAGATATCATTCTTGTAAAGGAGATGAAGGAAGGCTCGGCATACGAAGACCTTGACAGAGTGGCAAGATCGGTTATAGATGAGCTTAATTCTATCGGAATCCTCAATGTTACCGTTTCATACGGTACTATAGTAAATGAGATAAAAGAGGTGTCAAAGTCTTACAAGGAGGCTAAGATGGCACTTGATGTAGGAAAGATATTCTATGCATCTGAAAATATCGTAGCTTACTCAAGACTTGGAATAGGAAGACTTATATATCAGTTGCCTATACCGCTTTGCAAAATGTTCATCAAGGAGATCTTTGACGGTAAGAATCCTGAGGATCTTGACGAGGAGACACTTACCACTATCAACAAGTTCTTTGAGAACAGCCTTAATGTTTCAGAGACATCCAGACAGCTTTTCATTCACAGAAATACTTTGGTATATCGTCTGGATAAGCTTCAAAAGAGTACAGGACTTGACCTTAGAATGTTTGAAGACGCCATTACATTCAAGATTGCACTTATGGTTGTAAAGTATATGTCATATATGGACAAGGTCGGATATTAAAATTAAATATAATGCAGATAAATACGGGGAGATTTATATCTCCCCTTTGTTTTTTTGTGTAATAAATGGTATCATATAATGAAATATGGATTTGGAGGATTTATATGTTTGAACATCATGAGAATGACGACTTTGAAGAATATATAAAAGAACGAAAAAAGGGAACGACAGAGACGGATGTGGAGCAGAGAATAGAAGAAAGAGCAAAGAGACGAAGAGGCAAACTTAACGGATTTTTGTGCTTTATAGCCGGAATGGCGGTTTCATTTGTACTTGTCTACGTAGGTTTTGTTATCGCACTGAATAAAGGCGGCTTTACACATATATTTACGTCAGGCAACGGAAGTAAACTGGATTATAAAAAGATAGAAGAAAAGACATCACTTTTGCAAAGCATTATAGACAAATACTTTCTCTTTGACGAGGATATGACAAAGGTGGAAGACGGTATATATGCAGGAATGATGAACGGACTTGACGATCCGTATACCGTATATTACACAAAAGAAGAGTATAAGGCGCTCAACGAGGATACAGAGGGTAAATACTCGGGTATAGGCGCTTCGGTTTCACAGAATCCGAAAACAAAGATTATTACAATAGTGAATGTATTTGATAACAGCCCTGCAAAAGAAGGCGGACTGCTGCCGGGAGATATAATATACAAAATAGACGGTGAAGAAGTGACGGGTACAGACCTTGATGTATTGGTAAAGACAAAGATAAGAGGTGTGGAAGGCTCAAGCTTTACTATGACCGTTATCAGAGGTGACGACAAAAAACAGGTGGACTTAAACCTTACCAGAAGGTCTATCGAGGTACAGACAGTATCTTCAAAGATGCTTAATGACGGAATAGGCTATGTTGCAGTAAGTCAGTTTGACGCGGTGACATCCGAGCAGTTCAAATCAAATATAGAGTCGCTTAAGTCACAGGGAATGAAAAAACTGATAGTGGACCTTCGCGGCAATCCGGGAGGACTGCTTGACCAGGTTGTAGATATGCTTGATTATATCTTGCCTGAGGGATTGGTACTTTATACAGAGGATAAAAACGGAAACAGGGAAGAATACTATGCAAAAGATCCGGGTGAACTAAAGATTCCTATGGTAGTACTTGTAAATGAGAATTCCGCTTCCGCATCTGAGGTCTTTACAGCCACATTTAAGGATTTTAAGTGGGGTAAAGTAGTAGGAAAGACAACATTCGGAAAAGGCATTGTTCAAAACGTTCTTCCGCTTGGTGACGGTACTGCGATAAAGATTACTACACAGCATTACTATCCGCCTTCAGGATATGATTTGCATAAGGTGGGTATAAAACCTGATGTAGACGTGGATTTGAATGAGGGCGCGGTGATTGGAAGTGATTCCGACAATCAGCTCGGTACGGCTGTGGATATACTTAAAAGTGAGGAATAAATATGAGGTTTAATCCCTTTGAAGGGCTGAAAAAAGCAGTTGATTTAAAAAATGAGAGTGATACTGTAAAAAAGATAAAGGCGGATATGATATCCGCCTCAAAAAACAATGATAAAAAGGCTATTTATAAATACTTCAACGGAGAGGCTATTATAGATAGCCTTTCTATGACTACGGATACTGCAAAAAGAGCTAAAGAACTGATAAAAAAGGGTCTGGTAAAGCTTGAGAGCGTAGAAGAAAATAACAGAGCTTTTGATATAACATACAGTTATCTGTTTCAACAGGATACCGGAGTGCGCGGTGTTGCAAGGGCACGGGTGGAATCGGATAAATGTGACGTAAGTATAGAGTTTGAAAGAGATAAACTTACCTATGCAGGCTGTAATTGCAGCAGATGCATTAACAAAAACAGGATCAGCATGTATTTCGGTAGCGAAAGTAAAAACTGTGAGCATGTGGTGGCTACCGTCTTTTTACTGAATGCATATCTTGACAGCCATGAGCTTGGAGATGAGACTAATTACTTCGGAGATTCATTTCTTTCATACTATGACAATGAAGAAAGTGAAGAGGGCAGCATAAAGTTGGTTCCAAGGCTGATACTTTCAGATTATGTAAACGGAAACGGATTATTTATCCAATTCAGAATCGGAAGGAAAAAGCTTCTGATGATAAAAAACTATGTCAATTTTGTGGAAGCCATAAAGGGAAATGAAGTTTATCCGCTTGGAAAAAATGACAGTGTGAGGTTGTCATATTCGGTATTTGACGAAGAGAGCTTAAAGTATGTGAAGCTTATAGAGACCATGATTGAAAGAGAAATGGCTGTAAGTTATAAGCTTTTGGACTATACAAAGACAAAACTCAATGTCTCAAGGATAAAGATGGACGCCTCAAATACGGATGAGATATTTGATTTGCTTGTAGGAAAGAAATTCGAATATATAAAAGAAGAGGCAGGCAGAAAGAATGTTACTTCAGAGATTGAGTTCAGAGAGTACAACGAAAAGATAAAGATAAAGATAACTCCGATATATAACGACGAGCATTTCGGAGGAATAAATTTAAAGTTGGACTTTCCGAGATTTATCAAAACGAACAATTATGTCTACTGTATTGATGACGAATATCTGAGCAGATGTGACACTAAGACACTGGATTTGATAAAAGCTTTGAGAATTTCGGATTTCGGATATCAGAATGTAAAGATAGGAAGAAAAAATATAGGCAGATTTTACTCGAAGGTGTTGCCGATTATAAAAGACAGTGCGATTATAGAAGATGAAGCGCCTGAGGCGATTGAGTATGTGCCTGAAGAAGCGAATATTACATTCTATCTGGATATGGAAGACGGCAATGCTCTGGGAAAGGTTGAGGCAAGCTACAGCGGCGGAAGAGTGGATATACTTTCAGGAAAAATCCTTGAAACTACCGAAGAGGAACTGTTAAGGGATGCAAAACAGGAGAACAAGGCGGTAGAAGTTTTAAAAAGATTTATGCCTGACGATTCAATAAACGGCTGTCTTTTGACAAAAACCGAAGATGAACTTTATGAACTTAAAGTATCGGGCATTGATGTTTTGAACAAATACGGAAGAGTACTTGGAAGTGACGGCTTTAATGATGTAAGAGTCTATAAAAGACCGTCTGCAAGTATCGGTGTATCTGTAAAATCAAATCTTTTACAGCTTGAGTTGCTTTCGGAAGATATGAGCCCTGAAGAGCTGGCGGATATAGTATCAAGCTACAGAAAGAAGAAAAAGTACTACAGATTAAAAAACGGAGCCTTTATAAATATGGACTCCGAATATATGGACAGCTTTGACGAAATGCTCAATGTACTTGATATTTCCGCAAAGGATTTGAGAGCCGGAGCCCTAAGTGTACCGCTTTATCGTTCAATCTACATTGAGGAGATGATGAAGGAGCACAATGAGCTTGTTGAAAAAAGAGACAGCAGCTTTGCAAAGCTTATAAATAAGTTTGACGGTATAAAATCCATAGATTTTACACCGCCTGCCGAAGTTATACATATACTCAGAGGATATCAAAAAGAAGGCTTTAAGTGGCTTCGCTCTGTAGAAGAACTGGGATTTGGCGGTATACTGGCGGATGATATGGGACTTGGAAAGACCTTACAGATCATATCACTTTTGATAGATGCAAAACAAAATGGCAGATTGGATAAAGCTCTTATAGTATGTCCGGCCTCTTTAGTATATAATTGGAGTGAGGAGATATCAAAGTTTGATAAAGAGAATCTTATTAAAGTGTCCGTGCTTGCCGCCGGAAAAGAAGAAAGGCAAAAGTACCTTGAAGAGAGTGAAGACGTGGACGTATATATCAGTTCATATGACACACTGCGAAGAGATATAAGCCTTTATCACGATATGAAGTTTTCACATCAGATAATAGATGAGGCACAGTTTATAAAAAACCAAAATACCGGTGTGGCAAAGGCGGTAAAGGCTGTCAAGGCGGATGTGAAGTTTGCACTGACCGGAACACCTATTGAGAACAGACTGAGTGAGCTGTGGAGTATATTTGACTATATCATGCCGGGATTTTTATACAGCTACAACGCTTTCAGAACAAGGTATGAGAATGATATAGTAAAGACAGGTGATGAGAACAGTGCAAAGATTTTATCAAAGATGATAGCACCTTTTGTCCTTAGAAGACTGAAGTCCGAGGTGGCACTTGATTTGCCTGATAAGATAGAAGAGATAAGAGTTTCAAGATTTGATAAAAAACAGCAGCTTGCCTATGACGGTGAGCTAAGCAATCTGAAGAAGATACTGCTGGGTGATAAAGACTATAACAGCACAAAGATGATTGTACTGTCTGAGATTACAAAGCTCAGACAGATATGCTGTGATCCGAGCCTTATATTTGAGAACTATGTCGGTGAGTCCGCAAAGCTTGAAACCTGTATAGATTTGGTAAAAAGCGGTATTGAAGCCGGCCATAAGATACTTTTGTTCTCACAGTTTACTTCAATGCTTGATATTATAGGCAAAAGATTTGAAGAAGAAAAGATTACAAGTTATATTATTACAGGTGCCACACCTAAGGATAAGAGATTGCAACTTGTAAATAAATTCAATAACGATGATACGAATGTATTCCTGATTTCACTTAAGGCCGGAGGTACAGGGCTTAATCTCACCGGAGCGGATATAGTTATTCACTATGACCCTTGGTGGAACTTTGCGGCACAGAATCAGGCTACAGACAGAGCACACAGAATCGGACAAAAAAACACTGTAACGGTATACAGACTTATTGCAAAAGGAACTATAGAAGAAAAAATAGTAAAGCTACAGGAATCAAAGAAGGATTTGGCGGACAGAGTACTTAACTTTGAAGAGAGAATGTCACTGTCAAATATTTCAAAGGAAGAGCTTTTAGAGCTTTTGGGATAAGTTTTTTATAGGGGGAAAATGATAGGAGGTACCATGGGAGAAAATGTAACAATTAAGGAGCTTATTACCGAGTTAAACCTAACGAACTACACACCGGAAATAGATGCAGAGTCTATAATAATAAAGCATCCGGAAATTAACAGACCTGCGCTGCAGCTTGCAGGCTTCTTTGATCACTTTGACAGTGAGAGAGTGCAGGTACTTGGAAATGTGGAGAATGCGTATATAGAGACAATTGATGAGGAAACAAAGAAAAAGACATACGATAAATTATTGTCATATAAGGTACCTTGTGTACTGTATGCCAGAGGTATAAAACCGGATGAGGATATGCTTTCATACTGCTTACACTACGGTGTGCCTTGTCTTGGAACCGAGCGGTCCACAACATATCTTACAGCCGAGATTATCAGATGGCTGAATGTGAAATTGGCTCCGGTTATATCAATACACGGAGTTTTGGTAGATGTATACGGCGAAGGTGTACTTATTACAGGTGACAGCGGTATCGGTAAGAGTGAGGCGGCTCTTGAGCTTGTAAAAAGAGGACACAGACTTGTATCGGATGATGTTGTGGAGATAAGGAAAGTGTCACAGCAGACACTTGTGGGAACAGCACCTGATATAACAAAGCATTTTATTGAGCTTAGAGGAATAGGTATCATAGATGTTAAAGCGCTCTTCGGTGTACTGAGTGTAAAGGATACACAGTCTATAGACCTTGTTATACAGCTTGAGGACTGGGTACAAAACAAAGACTATGACAGACTGGGTCTTGAGGACAATTATATCGAATATCTCGGAAATAAGGTGGTATGCCATGTATTGCCTGTAAGACCGGGAAGAAACTTGGCAATCATTGTAGAGACTGCCGCTGTAAACCACAGACAGAAGATGATGGGATATAATGCGGCACAGGAACTTTATAACAGAGTTCAGGCAAATATTGCCGGAAAAAACTAAAATAACCGGTGGAGATAATTATGGATTTTGAAAGCATCCTTGGCAAAAATTGCAAAAAAGGGGAGCTGTTAAAGGAACATACAACCTTTCGTGTAGGCGGAGAATGTAAATTCTTTTTGACTCCGGTCACTGAAGAAGAGTTGCGCCTTTGTATGGAAATAATAAAAAAAGAAAATATGAAATATTATATCCTTGGAAAGGGTAGCAATATTTTGGCGGATGATAGAGGATATGACGGCGTTATTATCTCTACCGTCTGTCTTAATAATAATATAAGCCACGACAAAGACATAATAGAGGCGGGAGCTGGACTCGGACTTGAAAAAGTCAGCGCATATGCTATGGAAGAGGGACTTAGCGGCTTTGAGTTTGCCTGCGGTATTCCGGGAACTTTGGGCGGAGCCATAGTGATGAATGCAGGCGCATACGGCGGTGAACTCTCTCATGTACTTACTGAAGTAAAGGTTTTATGTCCTGACGGAAGTATCAAGTGGAAAAAGAAATGTGAGCTTGAGCTCGGTTACAGAAAAAGTAATATCTTGGAAAACAAAGAGATTGTACTGGCGGCAAGGCTTAAGTTGGCATACGGAGACAGAGAAAAGATAAAGGCGACCGTTATAGACTTAAATAACAGAAGAAAAGAAAAACAGCCTCTTGAGTATCCGAGTGCAGGCTCCACCTTTAAAAGACCTGAAGGCTATTTTGCCGGAAAGCTTATAGATGATGCTGGTCTTAGAGGATTCAGACTTGGAGGTGCAGCGGTATCAAGTAAGCACTGCGGCTTTGTGATAAATTACGACAACGCCACCTCAAAGGATGTAAAGGACTTGATACAGCATGTAAAAGACAGTGTGTATGAAAAGTTCGGTGTAAAATTGGAATGTGAAGTAAGGATGATTTGATATGAAGATAATTATTGTAACAGGAATGTCCGGTTCAGGTAAGACTGTTGCATTAAAGATGTTTGAAGATTTCGGTTATTACTGTGTGGACAATTTACCTGTAGAGTTGGTTTCAAATTTTGTAGAGCTGACCATTGATTCTGAAAGAGGAATGAAGGGAGTGGCTCTTGGCATTGATATCAGAAGCGGACTTGACGGACTTGACGGCGTAATAGACGAGCTGAAACATAAGAAAATAAATATGGAAATTCTTTTCCTTGAGGCGGATGACGAGGCACTTATAAAAAGGTATAAGGAGACCAGAAGAAATCATCCGCTGGCGGCAGACGGCAGACTGATAGACGGTATACATCTTGAAAGACAGAGACTTGCGTTTTTGAGAGCAAAAGCGGACAGAATAATGGATACCGGAAGAATGCTTACAAAGGAGCTTAAGCAGGAACTTAGAGCAATCTATGTAGACGGCAAGTCGTTCAATAATCTCTTTGTGACCGTACTTTCATTCGGATATATGTACGGAATACCTGATGATCCGGATCTTTTATTTGATGTAAGATTTTTGCCTAATCCTTTTTACGACCCTGACCTCAGATTAAAGACCGGAGAGGAGCATGGTGTTGCAGACTATGTCTTTTCAAACGGAGATGCGGAAGTTTTCCTTGACAAACTTGACGATATGATAAGGTTTTTGATACCGAGGTATATAGATGAAGGAAAGAGTGCATTGGTGATAGGAATAGGCTGTACAGGCGGACAACATCGCTCCGTAGCGATTGCGGCGGCACTGAAGAGACGACTTGATACCATAGAGGGCATAGGAGTGAGGCTTGAACATAGAGATATGGGCAAGAATATCTCAAGAATAGCCGGCAGGTAGAAAAAAGATGACATTTTCTTCAGAAGTAAAAGACGAACTTATAAGAGTGACTCCGGATGTCAGACATTGCAAACTTGCAGAAATTTTGGCAATTGTATACTTTATAGGTACTGTTTTGTTAGCTGAAACTAACGAAATGTCTTTAAGAATAACCACGGAACATTCAGGACTTGCCAGAAAGTACTTTACATTAGTTAAAAAAACATTTAATATAAATACAGATGTAGTTATAAGCAATAGTGCACTCATCAAGCACAAACATCTTTATTCGGTAAGTATTATAGATGATACAGGTGCAAGAGAAGTGCTTAAGGCTGTAAAACTTTTTAAAAATCAGGAGCCGGTGGACGGGCTGTCACTTGGCAGTAATTCGGTATTGATCAATTCCTGTTGTAAAAAGGCGTTTCTTCGCGGAGCATTCCTTTCGGCAGGTTCGATAACAGACCCTGAAAAGAGTTATCACCTTGAAATAGTTTGTAACACTATGGAAGATGCATTATTTATGAAGGAGTTGATGGGGGATTTATCACTTTACCCGAAGATTACAACCAGAAAAAAGTCCTATGTAGTATATGTAAAGGACAGTGAACAGATTTCACTTGCACTTGGTCTGATGGAAGCAACTACATCACTTATGAAATTCGAAAATATTCGAATCTTAAAAGGCATGCGAAACGATGTAAATCGTAAAGTGAACTGTGAGGCCGCCAATATAAATAAGACGGTTCTGGCATCACTTTCACAACTTGAGGATATACAGCTTATTAAGGATAAGATGGGACTTGATAAATTGACATCAAATCTGGAGGCGGTGGCCAATGCCAGACTTAGAGCCCCTCATGCTTCTTTGGATGAACTTGGCAAGATGATTGAACCACAGCTCACAAAAAGTGGGGTGAATCACAGGCTACGTAAGCTCTCAAGTATCGCAGACAAGTTAAGGGAAAAGTAAGGAGAGAAAATGGTTAGGAAGTCAGTTAAGGTTGCAATGGATGCAAAAACTGAAACCAGACCGGTAGCTATGCTAGTACAGGTGGCCAGCCAGTTTGAAAGCAGAATTTATGTTGAAAGTGGTACTAAGAAGGTGAATGCAAAAAGTATCATGGGCATGATGACATTGAAGTTTGGTGATGGCAAAGAGGTATACATATCAGCAGACGGCGATGATGAGGTAAGTGCCGTAGATGAGATGGAAAGATACTTGACTTCATTAGCAGTATAGCTGATAGATAGATTGCATTTATCGGGTATGAGGGCTCTAAAAAGACTCTAATTTTGTATACAGTATGATGATTAGTTTTCTAACATTATAAAGCTACAGGATTTAGAGTCTTTTTTGTGTAAATCGGATTTTTCTCTTGCATTATTATAAATAGTGATGTATAGTTATGCAAGAAGAAATCATAAAAATATATTTATCGGAGGATATTATGAAGAAGAAAATATTGACAATAGCTTTAGCAGGACTTATGGCGGCAAGTTTGGCTGCATGTGGCGGTTCAAAGACTACAGAGACAAAGGCAAATGAATCAAGCGCGACAAGTGAAAGTGTAGCGGATTCAAAGTCTGAGGGCAGTGCGGACGCTTCTCAGATAAAGACTGTAGAGGCAGGTAAGCTTTTGGTGGCTACAAATGCCGAGTTCCCACCGTATGAGTACCATGACGGAGACAAGATTGTAGGTATCGATATGGATATAGCGGATGCTATTGCAAAGAAACTCGGTCTTGAGGTAAAAGTTGAGGATATAGCATTCGACTCTGTAATACTTGAGGTGACATCAGGTAAGGCTGATATCGGACTTGCAGGTATTTCAGCTACAGAAGAGAGAAAGCAAAGTGTTGACTTCTCAGATACATATACCACATCAAAGCAGCTTATTATTGTAAAGGACGATTCAACTATAGCAGGAGCCAAAGATCTTGAAGGAAAGAAGCTTGGTGTACAGACAGGTACTACAGGAGATATCCTTGCAAGTGATGTAAAGGATGCGACAGTTGAGAGATATGACAAGGGAATGGATGCAGTACAGGCACTCAGCCAGGGTAAGATAGATGCTGTAGTTATAGACAGTGCGGTAGCAAACAAGTTTGTAGAAGAAGTCAGCGGACTTAAGGTTTTGGATGAGGCATATGCCGACGAGAACTATGCTATAGCAGTTAAAAAGGGTAACAAAGAGCTTCTTGACGGAGTCAATAAGGCGCTTTCAGAGCTTAAGGCTGACGGAACAATAGACAGCATTATAGCAAAATATATCAAGGCAGAGTAATATGTTTGAAGAATTAAAAGCGCAATTTGTTTTAAACTTTATAACGGACGACAGGTGGATGTCGCTGCTTTGGGGACTTTTTGTTACACTCAAGATTACATTTTATGCGGTAATACTGGGATTTGTACTTGGCTTTAGTGTGGCAATAGTAAGGAATGTATATGAGAATACAAAGAAGTTGAAGATTTTAAACTTCATATGCAATGTTTACCTTACAGTAATCAGAGGTACTCCGGTAGTTGTACAGCTGCTTATAATATACTTTGTTATATTCAGCTCAATAAGGATTGATAAAAGCATCGCAGCCATACTGGCTTTCGGAATAAACTCGGGAGCATATCAGGCCGAGATATTCCGTTCGGGTATCAATTCAATACCGAAAGGCCAGATGGAAGCCGGCAGAAGTCTTGGCTTTAGCTACGCGCAGACGATGGTAAACATTATAATGCCGCAGGCTATCAAAAATGTGCTTCCTACCCTTGGAAACGAGTTTATTGTGCTGATGAAGGAGACATCTGTAGCAGGTTATATTGCTCTTGAGGATTTGACAAAGGCCGGAGAGGTTATAAGGAGCAGGACATACTCGGCAATGATGCCGTTTTTGGCCGTAGCGCTGTTATATCTTATAATGGTAATGTTCTTTACCTATTTGTTGAAGTTGTTTGAAAGGAGGTTGGCTAGAAGTGGCAGGTGATAAGCTTATAGAAGTAAAAAATCTATCTAAAGAGTTTCATGGCAAAGAAGTCCTGAAAAATATTTCACTCAATATCAATAAGGGCGACGTGGTCTGCCTTATAGGGCCGTCAGGTTCCGGAAAGTCGACATTCCTAAGATGCTTAAACAAATTGGAGGTGGCCGACAGCGGAGAAATACTTTTTGAAGGTGTGGATATATGCAAAAAAGATGTGAATATTGACCTGCACCGCCAAAAGATGGGAATGGTGTTCCAGCAGTTCAACCTCTTCCCACATATGACAGTGTTAAAAAACCTTATTATAGCACCGATGAAGCTTCAAGGCGCGGATGAAGAAAGTGCAACCGAATATGCCATGAGTTTGCTTGAAAAAGTAGGGCTGGCCGACAGAGCAAACGAGTATCCGTCAAAGCTTTCAGGAGGTCAACAGCAAAGAGTTGCGATAGTGAGAGCGCTTTGTATGAAGCCTGATGTAATGCTCTTTGACGAGCCGACATCGGCACTTGATCCCGAGATGGTTGGAGAGGTACTCTCGGTTATGAAGGACTTGGCGGAGCAGAAGATGACCATGGTAGTGGTAACACATGAGATGGGCTTTGCAAGAGAAGTTGCCAACAGAGTGGTATTCCTTGACTCGGGAGAATTCGTGGAAGAGAATGTGCCTGAAGAATTCTTCACACATCCGAAAAATGAAAGATTGAAGACCTTCTTAAGTAAGGTATTATAAAGATAAGAGGACCGAGATCGGTCCTTTTTTTCTTTAGGATTATTTATTATGCTATAGACTTTTATAAAATTAAGTTGTATAATACGTCTCGTTGTTTGACAAAAGGATATTTTGTCAAGGTTATATCTTTTAGAGAATATTGGAGGTAGTAATGAAAAAATATGTAGCGGAGTTTATAGGTACCTGCGTACTCACACTCTTCGGATGTGGAAGTGCCGTAGCGGCAAACACACTTTTAGGTAAGAGCAATGTGGTGGTACCGCTTGGATTTTCCACACTGCTTATCGCATTTGCATTCGGCCTTTCTATAGTGGCTATGGCTTATTCTATAGGAAACATTTCAGGATGTCATATCAATCCTGCCGTATCACTTGGAATGCTTGTATCAGGCAGAATGGATGTAAAGGACTTTGTAGGCTATATAGTTGCACAGTTTTTAGGCGGTATTTTAGGCGCTGCACTGCTTTGTGTAATCCTCGGTTCAAATGCAGCACTTGGAACAAACGGATTCGGTGAGGCCAGTGCGATGGGCATCTCGGCAGGAATAGCATTCCTTGTGGAAGTTATACTTACATTTGTATTCGTTCTTGCAATCCTTGGAGTTACTTCAAAGCCTGAAAACAGCAGTGTTGCAGGTCTTGTAATCGGACTTTCACTTACACTTATTCACATTATGGGTATACCTTTTACAGGAACATCGGTAAACCCTGCAAGAAGCTTCGGACCGGCTCTTATGAGCGGTTTCGGTTCACTCCCTCTTTCACAGGTATGGGTATTCATACTTGCTCCTCTAGTAGGCGGTGCACTGGCAGCTCTTTGCTATAACTTCCTGTCAAAGGAAGATTGATAATAACCGAGTCAATGCAAAACATAAGGTTAATTTAGTATCAAAATTCAATATTTCAGCCCATAAAGGCTATAATACCCTCAAATCCGGAGATTTAACGGTTTTGAGGGTATTTTTTTGGGTTTTTGACGGTAATATATATAGATGTAAATTATATTAAAAAACTTGAAAATATTCTGTATATGTGGTACTATCGTAGTCAGATAAGGGATA
>NZ_DBHIEQ010000031.1:0-2274 GCF_057250505.1 Lachnoanaerobaculum sp.
TGGTATTGCGGACATATACGCGCCAAATGCTCAGTCATTAAAACTCTTTGCATCAAATTTTGCCATTATTGTTTACCTCTACTTTCTTAGTTCCCTATATCGGGATTGTTTTCAATATAGTTAGCCAACTCATCATAGGACATTTTTGACATATCAACCTTTCCTGCACCGATTTCCTTCTTTGCTACTCCGGGCTGAAATCCTTTGAAACTTGGCTTTGCTGCAGCGGCTTCCTCGAACAAATAGCTGTCAGACTTTTTTAATGCAGTTATCTGCTCTTCAAGTCCTTTTATACTGCCGTCATCCTGAAGCTCTGCCTTGTCAAGATCCTTGATAAGTGCCTTGACTGCTGTTAAATTCTTTGCCTTAGAACTGATTAGCGCAGACTCCAAAGCACTATCTATTTTCATCTGCCTGATCTCTGCTGCATGAGCTTCATCTTTTGCCTTATTCTCTGCCTGCAGTGAAGCAATCTGCTCTTTCATTGCTTCAACATCACCTGTTGAGTTCTTTAGGGTTTCAAACTGCTTGTCCCTATCGGCAATATCAGTCTTAAGCTTGTTCTTTTCATCTACAAGCTCCTTAAATCGCTCATACGGCACATAATTCTTAAGCTCTTCAGCGCTCGCCTTCTCGCATTTACCTGCTAACTCTTCATCCATTCCAAGTGCTATAAAATCTTCTCTTTTCATGTTCTTTAATTCCTTTCATACATTTTTTAACGTGGTTCAATCCACTTCTTTTCTTTGTTCTTTATCGTCTGCAAAGCTAAAAGACGGCAATAAAAAAGCACCCTATTAAGGTGCTTTAAAACTTATTTCTATTAAGGCCTTCTTATACCGCAAATGTTCCTTCCTTAAACTCTTCAAGTATCTTTATCTCTCCAAGCTCTCTTAGCCTATCTTCTACCTTTTGAGAGCTCTCTTTCAACTTAATGCATCCTAGGCTCTCAGAGATAAGTGTTCTTATCTCATCTTCATTTTTTCTATCTTTTATCCAATCATTTGGAATATATATCATCATAGTACCCCTATTTTCTGCATTGCACATGCCAAGATATTAGTGTATATTAGTTGCTCATTACCCGAAAGTGACCAAAAGTCTTTTCCCATCGCTGATTTTAGCTCTGCTTTCATCTGCTGCCTATACTGACTATATCTAGCAAAATTTTCTAAGAACATATCAAACAGATCTTCTTCATTTTGAATTATATATGAACTATATTGTGAATAATAGTCTATTGGTAATATAACTTTACTCATATCCGAATGAAGCTGTAACCACTTTGCCCCGATTCCATTCTGCCTATCAGTAAATGCTATCTTTCCGAAATCCTGAATAGTATTACAAGATGAGTACTTTGTAAGTCTCTTCAACCTAGGCAAATTCTCAACAAGCTCTTGTGCATAAGACGGCGATAACTTAGCTGAAATCCCATACTTATCTATTAAGTAATGCGCTGATGACTCTGTAAATGTTTCCTCCAGGTTTCTCCATTTTTCAATTATATTTCCGGATGAATCCAGACCGTCCCACTCAAGTCCATTTGCAGATAAATGGAATGACTCATGGAAGGCTGTTTTAATCCTATATTTCATAGAACGCACATCATTTGAGTTAAGCACATACTCGTCAAAATATACATTACTTTGAGTAGTCTTGCTCCCCAACTGACAATATCCATTATCTTTTATAGGCTTTATGTTTACAGGAATATTACTTCTGTCTATGCCTAGATTATCTATCAGTTTCTCAGCAAACTGTTTAATATCATTGTCTGATTTAATTTGAGAAACATTAGACAGTCCGGTCATCACTTTGTCATTTATTTTAGCACTTTGCGGTACATCATTCAATAGTTGGGCTTCAATCTGTTTCGTCGACTCAATCTTATCATTGTTATTTACAAATTGTTTCTCCCACTCCTTATAAGTCGTATTGCCGTCAACAAAATAGTTCTTACCCTTATCATTCCTCGCAACTCGTTCTCTATCAATTCCCAGCTCTTCCCAGTCGTCGAAATACGGTGCTGTGGTGGTTCTACAATACGGGTGAAAAGGCGGGGCCGTAACTCCTGCCTGATAGTCCTTCATATCAAATACTTTGCCGTCAAGGCTTCTACATATCTCAGAGGTCTTGCTGTCCAATGTAGCCACAATCTCATATTTTTCAACATCAAGATTATTAAGCATATCTTTTTGAGCCACAGAACCAAAATAGGCGGACTCTGTCATTATAAGCCTGCCTGCCGCGTTGCTTGATACACCCATTTTA
>NZ_DBHIEQ010000031.1:2284-23937 GCF_057250505.1 Lachnoanaerobaculum sp.
TTTATAGCCTTGGCCGGGTCCGCTCCGGTAATTATATTTCTTGTTAAAGAGCTGTGAAGCTCGCCTATCAACTTTTCTTTGTTAGTCCATATCCTCTTAGAAAAATTATAGCCGTCAACCGCCCAAGGCTTATTGATTATTTTACTAAGCGTATTTTCATCAAGTCTGTCTACCGCAAACCCTACTCCAAAACCTTTCTGAAACTCAAAGGCCGTCCTATAGTACCTCTGCGAATATGCTTTTCTCATTGCGCTGTCCACGATATCTAATTGATTGCCGTACAACGCCTCAATGCTTTGCTGTGTTTGAAGCTTTAATGCTTCCAGCCTTGATACGTGAAACCTTGCTGACGCATTCTCAAGTTCTTTTGCCCACTGACCGCTGATAGCATTTTCTTTGCCATGCTTTATATACTCTTCTACCGACCACTTAAGTTCTTTCATCTCTCCTGTGGTTAGCAGCTTTCTCGCCTCTGCCATGGATATTTGATTGTTAGTTGCAAATCTTTGATACCAGGTATTTATTTTATCTTCAAGCTCTGTTTGAGCCTTTTGGTATATTTCCTCAACATCCCTGTAGGCCTCCATAGCATCTTTATTTGTAACACTTTCAAGCTGACCGAATCTGTTTATCCAGTAGTCTGAGTTCTTCACATATCATCACCATCCCCTAAGTTGGTATCATTAAAAGCACCATACTGGTCTTTTACTTGCTCTTCTTTTTGCTTCTTTATACGCTCAAGTTCCTTCTGAACATCATCTACCCAAGGATGCTGCTCTATGATAGTCTCATCTGACAAAATGCCTACAGACTTAACACAACTGTCTATCGCCTCGGGCTCATTTATTAATATGTCTCTGTTAAATGTGATAGTAGCCTCTTCGTCTTCAAAGTCACCTAATCCCATATTGGATAAGTGCGCCTTCACAAACCACAGTAAATCTTCAAATGCTGCCTGCAACTCAGTCTCCATATCGTTTGCATCTAAGTCAATATCACTGTACATACTCTGAATATTCATCTGATTAGGATTACCGGACATTCTGTCATCTTTGGCATCATACCCCATTCCGTTCTCGATAAGGGCCTTTTTGAATATCTCAATAATAGCTTTATAATTATCGACATTTACCTTGACCTCAAGGGTATCAACCCCGCCCTTCTCAGAGTCATTGCTTCTGACCTTAACAGCTCCGTACAATGCAAGCTTCTGCCTGAATTCTCCTAAATCCTGCCCGTCATAATTCTTAATGACAAGAATAGTATTCCTTGCGTCTTCCTGCATATTGTTCTCAAAGTCCGAGAGCATTATATTGATACCGTCTTGGAGGGATTTAACTCGCTTTAGTAACGGTGTGCCGTCATGATATTTCATCGGCACTAAAGGTATCCTACCCCAGTTATAGTTTTCATTTTCAGTATTTACATAAGCACTATATGGGGCATTGTCATCACACCTTATGGCTTCACCGTTTAGTATAAATCTGTACACACCATCCGGAGCATATACCTCAACTCTTTCCACTTCAGTCTTAGTTCCGTTGTATGTGTATTCATCCGTTTTGTATAATCGTACAGCCAACCTTACTTTGGTCTTTTCGTCATCTTCCCAAAAAGGCAAAATTTCATATCCCGGAAAAACTTTAAAGCTTAGCTGTCCACTACCGTCATAATGTGGATAAATCCATGCTATGCCTGTGTTTAACATGTATTTTCCTGCCGTCTTTATATTTCTCATAAACTTTTTGTTAAACACCTGTTTTAAACACTCCAGATAGTCTTTATTGTCTGAGCTTACTACAAACGGCTGTCCAAGTAGGTAATTAGCTTTTTGATTAACAAGCTTCGCATACTGGTTGTCTATGATTCTGTTATTCGGCAGATTGCTAACCTCCTGCAGCTCTCCACCTTCACCTATCACCGTCCTTTTTCTTTTCAATATGTCTTGGACTCCTTCATAGTACATTGCACCTTTTAGCTGCATTACCCTATCAGGTGAAGACCTCCATATCAGCGTCTCATTCTTTAGAATACTTATCCCCGATATGCCTGCTATACTCTTTTTATTAAAAAATTGACTGATTGCCAAAATTATTCTTTTTATGAAATCCACATCTTCACTCCTTAATCAAAACTGTATACAGAACCCATCGAGATATCCTCAAGAGCGTATCTCATTGCATCCATTAAGTGGTTAAAATCATCAATAGGCTTATTTATCATACTTCCGGTCTTGCTGTCTTTTGCCCATGTGTAGTTGGATATCTCTGTGATAAAGTTCACACACCTTGGATGAATTATTATGTGGTAGTCCTGTATAAAGTCGATACCGTGAACTATGCTGTCCGGCCCCTTTCTTGCAGCAGTTATATGCGATAGCCCTAATGTATAAAGCCTGTCAATGCTCTTTTTCTCCGCACTGTCGGCTCTTATACGCTCCTTGGTATATCCCATCTTAGTAACTTCATCCGCTATCGCCTCATTGCTCATGCCCTTCTTGTACATCTCATCAAATACCCATATCGTCTTGCTTTTCGTATCTACAAGGCCACAGAACAAAGCACTTGGATCATTCGTATAACCAAAATCCAGCCCGAAAGCAGACTGAATTGTTGATATCTTCTTGACCTCATTTATATCAAATGCTTTTTCTTCCCAGTTTTCATATACAAGTCCGTCAACTATACCCCACTCTCCAAGGCCTGCAACCTGATAACGTCTAGGATTATTCTTTTTCATTGACTCAAATACCTTCAGATCGGCCTTATCAAGCCACTCATTACAAAGATAATTTGTAGTCATCGCAAGAACCTCATCATCCGGAGTATCAAAGAACCTTTTCTTTATCCAGTGATGTTCGTTCCAAGGATTCAGCGTTATTGTTATCTGCTTAAACAACTTTACATCTTCAGGAATAGCACCTCTTATTGACTCATCAAGCATATTGAAGTCGTTTTCATTTGATATTTCGTATGCCTCTTCAAGCCACATCCAACAAAGATATCCTTGTTCCACTGTGATTGATGTAATCTTAAGCGGATCATCAAGACCCCTGAAATAAATCTTTTGCCATGTCGGAATATAAGTCATTTCAAGCGGTGATTCTTTAACTTCCCAATGATTTTCAACCTTAAGCCGTCTTATCGCCCACTTGAGCTCTGTAAAGCAACTATCCTTTAATGTCCTGAATACCTTGCGGACCACAAGCAGATTAGCCTGCGGATACTTCATAATTGCCCATATATACCATAGTGCCGTTGTCTTTGACTTCTTGCTGGCACGGCTACCCTTGCAGACTCTGTATCGGCCTTTATACCGCCAATATGTGCCATATCCTTTGCCTACCACCTCAGGTAGCTGAATCTTAATACTGTCAATCTTCAAGTTCATCACCCCCTGAGATAATTACCGGCACATTAGCGGTAACATCCAACTTGTCTTTAAACAGCCCCATACGCTTGCCAAGTAATTCGGCAGCTTTCAATCGTTCCTTCTCGTCAGGAAGCTTCTGCAACCTTCTTGCTTCGCTACAGCCTTCACCGACTCCCTCAACAACCACAATCTCTGATTGTGTTTCGCCTCTGAGTACAGAAGTTAAGTAAGCGAGTACCTCGTGCTGGTCTGCAATCTTTTTGTCTGATAACTCTTTAAGTTTTTCGTCAATATAGGATTGTATGACAAGTTTTGACAAGTTTTCAGTTGCTATTCTATTTGCCGTCTTCTTGCTATACCCTGCCTTTATGGCTGCGTCTGTCGCATTCCCGCTGATGATATATTCATCAGCAAATCTCTGTTGTTTTAAAGTTAGTTTGATATATCATCAGCTCCTTTCTGTGATTTTGAATACAAAAAAGACAGCCGTTAAGCTGTCTCTCAAGAAGAAAATGTTAGTAGCGTATCCTTTAACTTTTGGGGCAGGGAAACATCAATAAAAGCCTGCCCCGATGCCATACATAAAGGAGGTCATATGAAAAAGTATACTTGCTTTAAACTTTTCACGTATATAGCATATCACACTTCCAACTTTATTTTTCTCATTTTTATTCACTTTTCTTCACTTTTTCTCACTAAATACTTTATCAAACTCTTTCAGCCCTCTTGCATGCAGATTATGTATTGTGCCTAACGAGTAATGCATTGTCTCAGCTATCATTTCAAATGTCATATCTGATATGTATCGCATTGATAAAACTGCTTTATATCTCTCATTGTCCAGCTTATTTATAAATCCCCTTGCCTCCTCTACTAATTCGACAAGCTTTTTAATATCTGCAGTAATTTCTTTCTCTAAGTCTACACTATCAACTATCGCATTCTCTGCTCCACCGCCTGTACCACCCTGTACTTTCTCTGACAAGCTTACACTTACTTTCCCAGCCAATGCCATAAGTCTTTCCTTCTCAAGCTCTTTAGCTTTTATAAGACAATCAAGCGTCTTAAGCTGTCTTAAATATTCCTTTGCCGTCACTCACTCACCTCCTCCCAGTACCATTCCAACCAGTTCGCTGCCTCTTCCCATGCCAACTTGTCAATTTCTTCTTCTGTAGCATCATCTTCAACTTCAAGCTCAAACTCAACTTCACTTCCGACTACATCCGTCATTATTACACCCTTAATTTTTCTCACTCTTCATCTCCTTCTCAAGTGCTATAACTATATCCTTTGCTTTCTTTTCTCCTATGCCTTTTACAGTAAGTAACACTTTCTCAACGTTTGAAAAATCTATGCCCTTCACAGAACTTTTACCATCTTCAAATCCACTTTTGTATACACTTTGAATGAATGTATCCATTTGCGTACGGTCATATCTCTTTATCTTCTCATATTCCTTACGGTTTATTGTCACATTCTTTTGTATTACCATTTATTCCTCCTTTGCTTCTATCTCATCAAGTACTCCCGACTGCACAAGCGCTGTCGCTTCAATCACTATACTCATAAGCACCATATCAAGTTCACTCCAATTTATGCCTTTTTTCTGTCCTGCGGTCTTCTGTGTAGCCATAGCTATCAAAGTGTACACATTCTCTTTTAAGGCAGGTACATTTGCTTTCTGCCCCTTATCCATTAGAAACTGCCACATAAAATCTTTTAGTTTGTTTGCCGGATTATTTTTCATACTCTACCTCACTTTAACAGCTTGTCTATCTCCTGATAAACTTTTGTAATCTTATCCATGCAATCCTCTACCCTTTTTACAAGCTCTTCTTTAATTGTACTAATTATTTTCTCCCTACTCGGCCCTGTTAATGGAATTTCAAGGATTTCTTCGTCAAGTGGCTTTACCAGTATGTCGCAAGGCCAATTAAAATCTATAATCTCAAATGCCTTAGATGCTTCCGTGATTTTTTCATTACAAAGCCTTATTTCTTCTAGCCATGCGCTTACACGCTCACTCTTCTCTTTCAACTTTTCTATTCTCTTATCTTCCACTTTCCCCACCTTTTCTCGCCTCTGCATCTAAATCTTCAAACTCTTTTATATACTTGTCTCTTATCATCTTGAGTGCTTTAACTATGTCGCTACGAACATCATCTTCATCGTAACATCTACCGATTTCAAATTTTGCATCTATAACTCCTGAAATATCACAATTCTTCACGCATATAATGCAACTGTGCCTGCGCTCTATCAGTTCTATAACCTTTTGTAGTTCCTCGACCTTTGATATAATTTCATATTTCTTTTTTTGCATTTTGATAAGTTCTTTTAAATAATCTTCCGTCATTCATACCTCCTTCCACTCTGCCTATGTACAAGCTTCACTCTGTCAGTCAGCTTAAATCCCGCAAGCTCAACAACATATTTGATATGCTGTACAAGTTTGTCATGTTCGGCCTGCTCTTTTAATCTTCTTCTTTTCGTCTCTTCTATCGCCATGATTGCCTTGTAGGCTGTGCTATCTTTGTAGCCTTCGGCGTTGTGCTTGATATCGCTACTCATTTAGTGCCTCTTTCGTAAGCTTTTCAAGACTTTCTGTCGCTTTTTGAAAATCACTTATATACTCTTCTCTTTTTTCTTTAAGCATAGCTATGATAATTTTTCTGAGTGGTGTTTGGTCGTCTGAAGATAAAAATGAACTTAAAGTAAATTTATCTTTCGCAAAAAAATCGCCATCCTGCCATACGCAAATTTCAGTATTGAAATTCATTCCTTCTTTTAATTCACAATCCTCAAATTTCTCTATCACGCAATCAATTTTATACACGCTTCTCATATTATTTGCTATCTCAGTTGTTGCCTCTATGATTTCATCCATTTCTTTCCTTGTCATCTTCCACCTCCGTCAATATTTCCTGTATCTCCCTTGCATATTCCAGTGCCTCAGCATTTCTCTGTTCTAATCTTTTATAAATTACTTCTATAGCTGCGTTTGTTATATCGTCAAAGTCGGAGCTGTACAAAACCACTGGACAAAGCTCTCCGCCTCTCCATCCTCCAGCACTGAAAGTGATACAAATATCCTTATCTTTCATCCACTCTTTTAAAGTTTCTATGTCTTTGTATCCTTTTTTAATTTGGTCTAACTCAAAACTAATTTTACTAAGCAACTCCCAAATCTTTTCGACTTTCTCTTTTCCCATCTTTCACCTCTGCTATAATATTTGTATTTAATATTTTTTATGTATTTATATGCATTGCCCTTTTATCTCTCCACTTGCTCCAAGCTCAAGCACATCTATGCCCATTTCTTCTGCAAGACTTTTCTCCATGCACGCGCCTTTCGACTGCTGCCAGCCTTCAAGCATGACCATCTTGTCCGCCATACCCACTAAGGCAAAGCAAAGAGTCATATACTCTTCATGACTACCGCCCGGCAGCATGTTGCCCATCCACATTGGATTTATTACCTCGTCATTTTTAAAAATATCTCTCACCTGATTTTCAGCCTTTAGAAAATTTAAGTGATAATCTTCAACGCCCGCAATCGGTCCTGATAGGTATATTCTCATTTCTGCTCCTTTTCTATCTTTGAAAAATCGAACTCTATCTGTCCTGGTATAGTGGCATCTTCTATCCACCAACGAAATACACCCTCACCATTTGTCCACTCACCATAAGGATCGTCCTTACCTGCTGCTTTTCGTGTTTCTAACATTTTGTCAAATGCCTTGATGTACCTACCCTTATATTTGGGGAATGTTGCTATATCTTTTAGCTTTTCAGACTTCCTTTCCATCGGACACAGTACGCAGCCAACCCTTTTATAACCCATATCGTAAAGTTTATTGTACGTGATATTGTTTTCGTGTATATACTCCCAGATTTCATTATCTGTCCAATCGTATACAGGATGTACAAATATAGTTTTATGCTTCCTTGCTGTAGTCACAAGCGTGCAATCCCAAACTTCATCTTGTCCTTTCGCATCTTTAAAAACTTCTTCTGTGTGCTCCAGGCTAAAATGCTTTGCGTCTGCCAATTTCTTTCCGACTGTAGAAAATATATTTCTGTTTTGTCTATTTCTTGATTCTACTGCTCTGACTCCAAATGCTATTACTCGATTTTTCTCTGTACCTTCTTTAAACACTCTACAGCAATATCTCATAAGTCGTGTCGGTGGCATGCCTTTTTGTACTATTAAGCTAAACATATTTACAGGTTTACCCTTATAGGTTGGTAGTTTCTTGTATACGTTTATGCCTTTTTCTTTCAGCTCTGCAAAAACTTTGTTTACATGTCGATTTGTCTGCGGCGCATCCACAGTCGTGATACTGTGAGAGACCTCAAAGTCTATGCCTGATTTTATCGCTAAATCCAGCAAAACATCACTATCCTTTCCGCCACTATAAGCAACAACTAAAGGCTTGTCATAAAAATTTTTTGCTATCTTCTCGGCTGTCTTGAGTGCTTCGATAGCTTTATTTATTTTCTCTTCGCTCATTCTTTTCCTTCTCTCCCTCAAAGCTTCTATATCCGCCCTTTACCCTTGCGTCAAGCTCGTCTATGTAAGCCTCCATTATCTTGCATGCAATCGGATAGCTTGAATAGTTCGCCTCAACATATTTCATTAAGACCTGCATAGACTTTGCAACCTCTTCTTTATCTGAGTTTTCATCAAACTCCCTTGCCGACTTCCACCATTTATTGTGTATGTCATTTATCATCACAATTATCTTGTCATTCGGCATTATTTCCTTGTAGTCCATATCCTTTAAAAGCTCCTAAATTGTTTCTAAACTGATAATAATACGCTTATCTGTAATATAATTATCTGATAATAATAGTATTTATATAATATTATTGGTTTATTATCTTGTTTTTCTATTTTTGTTAGACCAAGTAATTCCCCTGTTGTAACCAGTATAACCATGCGTAACCGTGCTTTTTTACGGTTTGGATACGCCCTCAAACCCTTATGTATAAAGGCTTTCGTGGATACCGTAACCATGTAACCATAAAAAACACACTCTCGCATATAGAGAAGAATTTTTTATACATAAAATATTGAAAAAATATTTTTATATATATACATATACATGTGCATGGTTTCTGCGGTTACATGGTTACGCCCCCGAAAAATCCGCATAAACACTAGCTTTTTAAGGTTTTTCCCTGTAACCACAATATTTTTTTTGTAACCTTGATTTGGTTCGTATTTATCAGACAATACTCTAATTAAACGGAAGTATGTCATTATTTATCATATCAATTTGTTCAAAACCACCGTTAAAGTCGCTATTATCTGACAATTTTAATTTTACACAACGCACAGGGGTTCCGTTGAATTTTTTCAAAGAATCAGTTCTCCCTTTACTTGTCAGCAATAAATTCTTATCACTTGCCCATTTTAAAAACGATACTCTTGAAAACCCTGACTGTTTGCAAAGTTCCGACATGACAGTTGAAATAATTACAGCATAACCGTCTTCTATGATTCCCCATCTCTCCACAACCTCATTTAGTGGATCAAACCTTGCCGGGTTCATGGCCACCTTATCAACGATATACCTGTAACACCTCTCATTATCCGAAAGTTCATTTTTATCAATTAAGGTCTGCTTGGCCTCCTCAATGTCTATATACTCACCGTCTTTGAAAATATAGTCTGTCGCTATCTTGTCGGCTGTAAGCACTATAGAAAGTGATAAGCTTTGTTTTTGCATTTTTTCATCATTGTCAAGTTTATCCAGAAAACCCTTTTGAATTTCCATAAGCCCTTCAACACCGATTTCTTTTAGAATTTTTATAAAATCCCTGCCGACATAGCCATAATTGTTTTTTACCACTGAAGCCGTAAGCCTTGGATCTTCAAATATGTGGCCGTCACAGCTTATCTCTAAGATTCTGTTCATCGCTCCGCCTTGATTTACATAAGAAGTCAAAGGCTTTTCACCGTTGGTTATTATGCAGTTTTTCCATCTGCTTTCCCTGTTTATACCAATATCCTTGTTACTTCTTGTCTTGCCCTTTCCGGAGCAAAGCACATATACCAAACTTTCAAAATTTTCTGCCAATCTCCTGTTTTGATTTGATGTATCGTCTAAGAGCATAGGCAAGTGGTTTAACATGTCAGCTTTAGCCTCTAAGGCCGTCTCTGTGCTTTTGTAATCGCCTATGAATGCGTTCTCATCAGGATTTGCCCAAACGGACGCTGCAAGCATTAAAGCCACCGACTTACCTGCTTCAGTGCATCCCCAAAGGTCTACAAAGAAGGGTAGGCCTCTTAATGGAGCAACCAGGACGCTTGCGAATGATGCGGCCAAACAAAATTTACTTTCAATCCTTTTTCTTGCCCTTACGGTTCTTGCGTGGTCTAACCAAGCTTTGTAGCTACCTTGAGTGGTAACACTTTCGGATACTTGCTTGAACTTCATATCACCATCAAAAATGATATCGCCGTCAAACGGTATAAAATCTTTGTTTATCCATCCGAACTTAGAGGTTGAGCGCTTAATTTTTATTAAATTATCGTTCTGATTTTCCACATCTGATAAATATTTTACTAAGAGCTTTGCATTTTCGCTTGTAACTGCTATTCCCTGCTCCGCCAAGGCTACTATTTTACTTGCTGAAGCTATCAAAGACTTAGGTACTACTATTTCATGCCAAGTTCCGTTACGCTTATATGCAAGCTTTATTTGCTCCGCCCCAGTTTCAATATTTTTCAATCTTTCAATCGGTAGTATGGGATGATAGCAGGCATACTCGTCTGAATTAGGCTTAAGTATTCCACGTTCTGTAGCATTCCAATAACCGCAAATCATATTGTTGTATTCATCACTTTCAAAGTTCGTCCACTGGCAAAGGGTACCTTTTGTCTTTTCGGGTAGTGCTTCCCTTTCGGCTTTTCGGAAAGCATCAAGCAACACCTTAAACTCCGTATATGCCTTCAACTCTCTTGCTCTGTCCATCAGGTTGGCTATATTTACTCCTCTTTCAATTTCGTCCTCTTCGTCAAAGACTTCCTGCATAAACTCTCTTGAGAGCAGGTCGCTTTTAGTCACTTCTTCAATTTTCTTCATCAACCTGCTCCTTTACTGTAAAAATCCTGATACAAAGCTGAAGTCACATAAGTATATGCATACTCATATACATCCTCTTCCTTGCCCAACTCTGCACGCTCTACAGTCACTTGTAAAAGTTCCCTGTAGCAGTTTGCCCATTCATCGCTTAAAGGCTCTAATTTGCTTAATTTCGCCCTTAATTTATCTTGCCTATCAAATATACATATTTTCTTATTTCGCTCGTTCTGTGCAATCCTAGTGGCTTTCTCACGTGCCTTACGCCTTTTGTATTCTGCAAATTTAGCCTTTCGACTATTATCCTCTACTCCTCCAAGGCTCTTGTAAGCCTCAGAGAAATTACAATTTTCCATACCTGCGACAAAGTCAAAGATATCTCCGTGCTTTCCACAACCGAAACAGTAAAAAGATTTTGCATAAATTTTCATTGACGGGGTTTTTTCGCTATGAAAAGGGCAGCATATAAATCCTGCCCTGTTTGGTTTAAATCCGTATCGCTCAAGGATTTCCGACATTGAATATTTTTCTTTTATTTCTTCAGATGTCATACTCACCTCCTCAGGATTTCTATTATTTTCTTTCCCGTTTCTTCCTTGTTGCAAAATAGGAAATCGCAACCATACTTAATTCTTATTGTTGAAAGAACCCTATACAGTTTTTCTCCTGTCATTGCCTTAGTTTCAAATGTTTCCCATCTGCCTGTAGTAGCAGACTTTACACGGGCATATCTTCGTGGATTTATCCAGTTTTGCACATCTTCAAGGCTATTTATCCCCTTGCCATGCTCGCATAAAAATATAACTTTTATACCTGCCTCGTTCGCCCTTAAAAGCTCGTTTCTGAACCTGTTATGGTCTTGACATACATTGCCACATAGCTCGCTTAAGTTCTGCTTTCGGTCAACTACAAGCCTAGGATTATCGTAATTCATATAGTCGCCAACATACAATTTTGAGGATATCTGAGTTACTCCCTGCCTGTTAAACTCCTGCAGTATCTTCTGTATAGCCTTGGCCTTTTCTCTCGTGTCTATTTGTATCTGCATTACGCCTCCTAGTTAAATGGCAGGCCTTCATCATCCACTCCATCCGGTATATTCATAAATTCGTCAGTACTTGCATTTGATGACGACGGTCTTGAGCTCGTCTGCCCTGTGCCTGCTCCTTTACCATCTGCAAACTCCTGTGTAGCTATAAGAACATCAGTTGTATACACCTTTTGTCCGTCCTTGTTTGTGTAACTTCCTGTCTGAATACGTCCTGAAATCAATACTCTTTGACCTTTTCTGAAGTACTTTTCCGCAAACTCTGCCGACTTTCCAAATGCAACGCATGATATAAAGTCGGCCTCTTTGTCTCTCATTCTGTCGACCGCTATAGTGTACTTAGCCACCGCCTTTGCCTCTTCGCCATTTGTGTATCTTATCTCCGGATCTCTTACTAACCTTCCGCATATAATAGCTTGATTCACTCTGTATCCTCCACTTCGTCTAATATTAAATCGGTGTAAAGCATTGGTCTTGAAAGAACTTTTGTAAACTTGCAATAATCACAGGTTCCGCACCTTTCAGGCTCTATCTCACCATTTTTTATCTTCACAACTCTTTCAACATGCTCTTTCACCTTCTCAAGTGCTCCTGCAAGCGCCTCATCATTTATCTGTATAATTTCTATGTCTGTAACTTTTTCTTTGCTTGCAGCCGCTATATAAAAAGGCAGTGTTTTCCCGGTATTCTGTCGAACAATTTCTTGATATACAGCTCCCTGAATTTCATATCCCCAATTTGTAATAAAATCCGTAAAACCGTATTTTTTTACATAAAACCTCTCACGGATTGACTTGACAATCTTTAAGTCAACTATGCAGATGTCAGGAATATATGAATCCATTTTTATTTTCCAAGGTACTCCTCCGATTTCTCCGGTCATTATTACTTGCTTTTGCCCTGACATAAACTTCATGAAGTACGGATCTCTTTCAATCCTGTTTATAATCTCTTCAGCTTGTCTATATTCAGCCTTTAAAGTACCTTGCTTTGTAAAAATCTCAGGATTTTTAGCCTTAAACTGCTCTAAACTGCCCTCAAAGTAAGAATCTGCATAACTGCCAACCAACAAAGCTGTACTTTTTTCTCTCTCATATTCTCCGTTCAGCTCTGCCAATGCCCTTGCCTCGCATCCTTTTATTCCTGTACTCCCTACAAAATCCTTGTACTGGCTAACAGACAAATACTCTCTGTTAGCCTCTGCACTAAAGTAGTTACTGCTTGTCAGTGTCATTTACGGTTTCCTCTTTTTCAAACGGATCGTGAGCCTTAGGCCTTGCTGGTGCAATATCTTCCGCCTCTCCCTCAACGCAACAACCCATTAGTAAGTTTGGTATGTGCAGTCTTGCAAAGAAAGCCGCTGCACGATAGCCAAGCATTTGTTCAGGCATATTTTTCCATTTTGGATTGCTTATCCAGCCTTCGGCCTTTGCCATCTTCATTGTCACTTCCGGACCTTTTATAACTTCACCGTCTGCCGTTTCAACTTTTATGTAACATCCCCAATTCTCTGTATCTTTCTCACCAAAGTATACAGGCCTAACCTTTTTGTACTCTTTGTAGTTTTGCAACATGCTTATACATGCCTGCCCACTCCATGAAGGCTTACCCTTAACAACATAAAGATTTTGCATTACAAACATAGGACTTACATGCATACGATTAGCCATATCTATTGCAATAGCACAATCCATGGGTTTTCTTTGGAAATTTTGTGGTATCATCGAACTTGAAGCGTACATTTTCCCGAAGTTGTAAAGATTTTGAAATTCTCCTGGAGTTACGAAAATTTCATCTGTTATCGGTGTTATTTCGCTTGCCAGTTTATCCATTTCCTGTATTGTTAATTCATTCATACTTCTTCTCCTATAACTCAACCACTGTTAAATCATCACTGTCTGTTGTTCTTGTTGCTATAAATTGCAATTCTTTGTCCTTGCACTTCTTATAAAGTCTTTCTCTGAGCTCTGTAGCCATTTTTTCGACTCCATCAATAAGTATGATTTGCAGACCGTTAGGCTTTTGAATTGCTACATCTATGCATAGATCCAGCTTTTCACCTTCTGAAAGATTGCTGATTGGAAGTCCATTTATAAGCGGCACTCCATCTTTTACACTTAGGCCTTGAACCGGAATATTAGATGTTTGCAATATTTCTCCCGGCAAAGTTCTTGCTTTAGTGATTTTCTCTGTCAGCTCTTCGCTTTCCTGCTGAAGATTTTCAACTTCACTTTGCAAGCTTTCCATCCTACGATACTCATTGATATGTCCTTTCATTTCTTCAATGTGTTCTGCTTGCTTGCTAAGTTCGTCCACGCTTTTTATTTCCTGATTCGCTAATTCTTCATACTCTGCCAAATTTGCTGTTAATTTAGCCACATTAGCGTTATATTTCTCTTCCTCAAGTGCAATCTTATCTTGTTTTTTCTCTGAAAGTGTTGACAGCTCCTGTCTATACGCCTTAATCTGCTCCTCAAGCTGTACTATAGACTTCCTAATACTGCTTTCACGGTTTGCAGTTTCACGCTCGATAGCCGTAATTGCAATCTCCTTTTCTGCCTGCAATCCTCTAATCTTATTGTCTGAGCTTTGAATAAACGCCTTTGCTTTTTCAATTAAGCCGTTCTGATGTCTTATAGTCTCTATTTGCCTATAAATCTCGCCTGCGCTTGCATTTTCCCATTCATCCACCATGTACCCCGCAGGGATTGAACTTGCGATTTCTTCAATAAATGCGTTTTTATTCCTTATATCTCTATTAACATCCTGCCTTCTTTGAAAGTACTTTCCTTTTTCAGACTGAATATCATCTAAAATTGCCAGTATGTTTTGATCATAAGATACCCAATCCGGTATCTCTCCAAACCAATCTCTAATTGTGTTCATATCCCAAGCAAATTCAATTAAGTCTAAAATCATTGCATTTTGCTTCTTTTTGTCCATTCCTGCAAACTCAACCGGATTAAGCTGTAAAGGTGTAAATATATCTCTAAGGAAGCTTTCAGGACTCGGAACTTCCTTACCATTGCTTTTAACAGATTTATAACTTGCCTGCGTCAAGCGCTCCTTTCTGTTAATCCTTAATCCATTATCTGTTTCAATAATTATCTCTCCCTCATTTTCACCGTTTCTTACTATATAATCCCTACTGGATTTATTTGTAAGAGCATAGCGAATTGCATCGATTACAGATGTTTTCCCTGTTCCATTTTTTCCGGACAGCTCTACAGACTTTCCGTCAGCCTCATACTCTTTTATTCCAAATAAATTCTTAATCTTAATCTTTGTAACTCTCATATTTTCTCCTTCTCTATTAAAAAATCGCTATCGCTAATATAGCCAAATCCAGTACTATAAGCCCTATCACTCCGCCCCAAAACGCCTTCTCAATGCCGTCAAGAGCGTACTCAAGCTCCTCAATTCTTTCCTTTAAAGCCCCTATCTGCTTGCTGTTTCTGCTCTCCAGTGTTTCTATTCTTCTTTCAAATCTTTTGTCAGACCACACAGCCGGCACAATCACTTTTTCTTCTGCTACCTTAGACATATTCTTCTTCCTCCCAATCTATTTTTTGTTATGCTCTACCATCATATGCGTTTCCTCGCCTGCGCTAAGGCCTCTTCTTTTGATATCCAGAAGTAAAGGTCTGTAGAGCTTACCTTGAATCTGTCGTATTCAAAACCGCTATCGTAGGCGCATTCCTTTTCAGTTAAGATATAATCTCTGTTTTTAAGTGTAACCTCAATCGGATCATAGCCATCTTTTAATCTTTCAATTAATTCAATGTACAGCACTTCCGCCCTACATTTTCTTGTTGTTCCTGAGCTTCTCTGAGCCCATGTAGGAATAGATACTTCTACTAAGCAGTCATTGCCTTCAAAGTCCTCTCCTATCGTCCATCCTGTAAACTCTCCCTCCGTCGGGCATACGGGATAAATACCCACTGTATTATCAAACTCGGCAGTAATAATGTTTGTGTCCTGAAGGTTTGCCTCTGTTAAATTTGCCTGAGCAAAACTCGCGCCGTCCAGATCCGCACCCTCAAAGCTTGCTTCTGTCAAATTAGCTGACAAGAATAGTGAATTTTGACAGTTTGTCTCATTAAAGTTTGCCGCCCATGCATTTGCACATGAGAAGTCAGTATTCTTTAAGTTTGCGCCCTCGAAATTTGTACTGACCAGAACTGTATCTATAAAGATCGCTCCCTCAAGGTTTGCCCCTGTGAAGTTTGCTTGCGATAAGTTTCGCCCTTTAAAGCTCCATCCCCTCAAGTCCATATTTGCGAAATTATTGTTTAAAGCCTCTTTCAAATCCTTTTTCATATTGCCTCCTTTTTTTAACACACATATTTTTGATATGAATTTTCGTGCCAGATGTCGATGCCGATTTCGTAAAGCTTATTCTTAACTGACGAGACAGACCTTCCAATAGCCTCTGCTCTTTGCTTTATTGTTAAGCCTCTTTGCTGTAATTCCCTCAATGTTTTAAGCTCCTCAACCGTCCAAAACATTTTGGAATGAAGATTTCCGCTCGCCAAAGCCTTTTTCTTGAGTCTCACGCTACTACAACCGCGATTTAGCTTTTTAGCAATACTTGCTAATGACTCGCCATCAGTCACAAAACTTTTCAGGCGCTCAATCTCTTCATCTGTCCACCTCCTGTACTGTTTCATATTACCTCCCTTACTATCTTCAACTGAGACCTTGCAGGCCTTCTCCTCTGACTTGCAAATTCCGAAGTTTGTATTTTTATCCTCTTTGCTATCCACTTATCAAAACCGTCTGTATCGAATATTATTGTTGAATTCGGTTTTGACGGATTTACCTTAGTTGCGAAACCCTGTTTCGGGTCTCTGTAGGCTTCTAATAGCAGGGCCTTAGGAAAACCCATACACTTAAGTTCCGATATATTCATAATTTGTTTTGGATACTCCATAATTTTCTCCTAATCTACCGCGTACTTACCCCAAGTACTTTCATCAAAGAAATTCTTACCCATAAAAGACATTTTTCTATATATCTCGTTAGGACTATGCAGTACTTTGAGCGCTGCGGTTTTAGCATCTCCACCGTTCTCCATTATTTCTTTGACAATCCTTAATTCTTCTTTTGTCCACGGTAAGGTTCTTGATGTGTAGTTCTTCCATGTCTCTCTATTGTATAAATCCGCTCCCATAGCGATTATCTTTGCAGAAACTGACACACTTTTACGATTTAATGTTTCAGCAATCTTTACAATCTTAGTGCCCTTGGCCTTAAGCTCTGAGAGCGTGGCTATTTCTTCTAAAGTCCAGCCCCTTCGCGGTGAGTAATCATTTTCTTCTTTCATAGCTTCTTCTCTTCTTTGAAAAACTTCTCACTTTGACATTTTGTATAATCCTTATAGCCTCTTCTAATGCCTTTACATCCTTACGCCAAACACAATTCTCATCCCTGCGATCTATCATGCTGTGGCAATGTTCCCAAAGGTCATTAAGCTGGCTTATCACCTCTTCTTTTTTCATTTGTCTAAGTCCGTATCTTCATGATTTATAAGTTCTACCAACTCATGAGCCACTATTGAAACTTGTTCAGCTGTTCCCTCTTTAGTTAAACGCTCAATATATCCGAGCAGTATCTTTTCTAAGGCTTCTTTGCTACTTTCTTTTTCATCCATGTTTATATTTTCTCCTATTTACTTTGTTCCCAATCTCTCCTAAACTATCTATACAGGCTCTGCCAAGCCGAGTAAATGAAAGGAGGGATATGAGTATGACTAAAAATGATTTCAACAAAATTATCGAAAATGGATATACAAAAGCAATTTCCAAATTTTCAGATCCACAATATGTTACAGAATTTCTTAGTAAACATGCTAACGATGATAATAAGATATCCACCGAAAACTTGATTATTTCATCAATTCTTATGTCTGCTGAAATCACAAGAGAAATGCTTAGCGTTGCTCTTCAAGAAATTTTTGAAGTCGATGACTAATTTTTTCTGCGAAATCATCAACATTAGTTTCACCCTCTAACCAAGGATGAACTATATTTTTGACATTTCCAAATTTCTCAACCCTGACTGTAACCTCCAACGTTTCGTCAGGGTTGGACTTTCTTATATTTCTAACTGCTTCAACTATTCCCTCTATGTCAGAAATATAGCTTGTTACTATTTCTATCTTTATTGGTTTTACTGTCATTTTTCCCTCCTAACCTACCTTTTCTTCATTTTTCTTATAAATCGTATCGCTTACTGATACATCTAATCCGTATTTATCCTTGACCGACATTAACTCTACCGTGTCCGCTAATATTGGCTCTCTATCCTTCAGCATCTCTGGAGCCATATCTGCTTTCTTTAACATCTTTGGATACCCATGTTTAAGCGATACAGCCTTATTTGCTATCGTATTAGCCTTGATAAAATCAACCCTTGCAGGCTTTTTAAGTCCTTCCTGAAGCTTTTTCATCATTTCCTTTTGATGTTCCTTATCAAGCATTCTGAAAATCTCAAAACCCTCGTAGCCTGATGCCTTGCGAAGTTCGGAAAGCATTTTGTACACCCACTTACGGAAGTCTTTTGCTTCTTTCTTCCTACTTTGGAATACAGTGTCATAAATGCCGTATTCATTTACAACAAGCGCTGTCTGCTCCCTTCCTAAGTCATCAGTTATGGGGTTGTTTGAAACAACCTCATCATCAAGTCGTTGTTTAACCCACTTAGGACTTAACCCTAAAGCATCACATACATCCTTAAGCACCGCCCACCATTCACCATCTTTTTCTACAAATCTGATTTCGTGGTTACACCACTTTTCTATTTTTATAAAATCACCTCCTAAAATTCTCTTTATATATTTACTTTGCTCCTAACCCCCTTTAAACTGTCCTCACAGGCTCTGCCAAGCCTGATGTTAAAGAAAGGAGGTTTTAATGGACGATCGATTTTTTGAATCTTGGAATCAAGAGATGAAAGACGACATAACGTATTCAGCTCTCGATGAATCCATAAAAATAATCGAATACCTTGAAGAAACTAACCAAAAACAGCATAAATACAACATTGCTATTTTAGTGTTTACTACTATCAGTTCCCTGTGCGGTATTATTTCTGTTGTTGGTTTGCTCTTTAAGTAAAGCCTTTATTTCCCTAATTTCTTTTAGGGTTTCTATGTGGAGCGACAACCTATAATTATTATTCTCCTCTGCCAGTCGCTCCCAGTAACTTAAAAGTTCATCTGTAAGTTCCATTTTCACCTCCCTTTTAAACTGCTTCTTTTTCTTCTAAAAGCTCCTCAATCGTTACCCCAAAGTAATCAGCTACTTTTTTCAAGTTTGCTACTGTCGGAGAACTGTTATCCCATTTGGATATGGCGCCATTCCCGAATCCAAGTTTTCTCTCTAAAGAAAATACGGAAATACTATTCGATTCGCACAGCTTTTTTATGATTTCATACAAGTTATTTAATATCCTCCTTTTTAAGTTATTTTGTTAGAAAATATTCTAGCTTGCATATTGACATTCATTAGAAAATATTCTATTATTCCCTTATAGTTAACGAATAAATTCATATGAGCCCTTTTTAAACCCCATAATTCGCAGTTATGGAATTCTGCTACTAGAATATTTTCTAGCACTGAATATATATTACTAGAATATTTTCTAGTTGTCAACTACTATTTTAGAAAGTTTTCATGTGGATTTTTGGAGGTGTAATGGAACTTAAAGATAGAGTTAAACAGTTGGCCGATAGAAAGAAAATTAGCTTACCGCAACTAGAACAAGAACTAGGCTTTGGAAATGGAACTATTGTTAAATGGGACAAGTCAATCCCAAAAGCAGATAAATTAAAAAAGGTTGCAGACTACTTTAATGTAAGTATGAATTATCTTATGGGTGATACTCTGACGGATTCAGATTACAAAGACATTGCAAAAAGCCTTGATGAGATGATGGAGCAACTTGAGAGCGGAACTGATAGCCCTTTGATGTACAATGGTCAAGAACTTAGTGAAACTTCCAAGGCACTTCTTCGCAATGCTTTAGAATACGCACTTACAGAAACAAAGAAGGAAAACAAGGTAAAATATAATCCGAACAAAAACAAAGGGTGATAGAATTGAATACCGAAAAAACGCGCAAGAAAATAAGAACAATCATTGCACACTATGAAAGAATGACTGGAAGTAGAGACCCTATCCGGATTGCAAAGTTTGCCGGAATAGGAGTCATAATTTGTCAATTAGATGAACTATCAGGGTTTTATAAATTGATAAAACGCAAGAAATGGATATTTATCAATGAGGATCTGATTGATACCGATATGTTTAGAGTGGTAGTCGCACACGAACTTGGACACGCTTTTTTACACAGAACCAAAGAATGTGCATTTATAAAAAATCACACCCTACTACTTACATCGTGGGTAGAGCGTGAAGCTAATATGTTTGCAGCTGAATTACTTATACCTGACTGCGAACAAGATACTATCGTATATCCCAAGGAATTGTTGGATATAAAAAATAAATTTTAAAGGGGATAAAAATATGGGATTATTTGGATTTGGAGCTAAAAAGGAAATGAAGCCGATACGGGCATTTCATTATGAGGGCGTAGACGCTCTTTATACAGACTGTCCGTGTTGGATCAGGATGACTGATACAGATTTTGAAATAAAATCTGACAAACCAGAGGTTAGTGTGAATCTGCCTAAAGACCGCATAAAATCTGTATCTTGCATGGACGAAGATAAATTTATGCAGAAATATCACGGAAATGCTGCGAAAACTTCAAAGCTTACAAGGAAGTACTTGTCTATTGAGTATACATCCGCTTCAGGTGAAGCAAAAATGCTTGCTCTATGGATACTGCACATGAGTGGCGATACTCTTAAGCTCATAAAGATGCAGAACGAATTTAAGCCTACGCAATCAAATATAACTTTATAATTAAAAAAGCCACCCGGATAATCGGATGGCCAAACATACCTCTGCAAGTTGCTACTCACATCGATATGCCCTCGCAAGCTATATTGTACCATTTGTGGTAGCACCTTGCAATAGGTGTTATTTTTATACTCAAATTTAAGGAGGTACATATGGCAAAGGCTAAATACAGTAAAGGAAAAGACGGCTACTTCCGCGCAAAGGTGTGGGACGGTACTTATAATGCTGACGGATCTAAGCACAGAATAAACTTAATATCCAAGAAGTCCAGTGCAGATCTGGAAAAGAAAGTAAACGAATTTAATTTAAAAGTTCAAAATACAGAATTCACTCCGCAAGCGGATGATATTTTTTATGATTATGCCCTCATATGGCTTGATACATTTAAGACTACAAAAGAGCTTGCGACTTACAAGATGTATGAAACTATAATCAATAAATACTTTTCTGATTTCAGAATTATAAAAGTTCAAAGTATCACAAGACATCACATACAAAACTTACTCAATGATAATGCTGACAAGCCTAGAACCTGTCAAAAGATTGCTCTTACATTTAAACAGATTATAAAGTCGGCTATAAAGGACTCTATTCTTACTCAAGGCGCATATCTTATACTTTGTGACGGCCTGCTACTGCCTAAGTATAAAGCTAAAGAACGACGACCGCTTACAAAATCTGAAGTATCTGCTATAAAGGAAGCACATTTCACCGATACAGAAAAATGTCTTGTCTATATACTCTACTCTTGTGGTCTAAGACGTGAAGAGGTACTTGCCTTAACTGTATCAGACATAGACCTTGAAAGCTCTAATTTAAGCGTAAATAAGGCTTTAGCATTTGACGGTAATAAATCATACATCAAGGGTACAAAGAGCCACAGAGGTAATCGTAGCGTTCCTCTCACGCCTGATTTAAAAGAATTCCTACAAGAATACTTAAAGGGCTGTAAGTACTATCTCTTTGAAAGAGAAGACGGCACGCCGTACAAGCTACACCAGTATAAGGATATGTGGAAGTCTATCAGAGCAAAGATTGAAGCGGTAGACCCGTCATCTGAGGGACTGACAGCACACATCTTTAGACATAACTATTGTACAAGGTTATGCTATCAGGTACCTACACTATCAACTAAGATGATTGCAAAGCTTTTGGGGGATTCAGAGAAGATGGTATTAGATATTTATAGCCACATTCTGGAAGAGAAAGAAGACG
>NZ_DBHIEQ010000031.1:23947-24467 GCF_057250505.1 Lachnoanaerobaculum sp.
GGGCGGCGCTCTAACCAACTGAGCCATCGGGCCAAAATATTAAGATATAAAATCTTAGCTCCCTGAGTAGGACTTGAACCTACGACACTGCGGTTAACAGCCGCATGCTCTACCGACTGAGCTATCAAGGAATATTGCCCTTAGAAAACTAAGGGCAGTGGAGCTTCAGGGACTCGAACCCGGGACCGATCGGTTATGAGCCGATTGCTCTAACCAACTGAGCTAAAGCTCCAAATAGGCTTACGCCAATGACCCCAACGAGATTTGAACTCGTGTTACCGCCGTGAAAGGGCGATGTCTTAACCGCTTGACCATGGGGCCGAATACTGTGATATTCTACTCTCTGAACAGTGAAATGTCAAGTATTTTTTTATAAAAGGAAACACTATGACTTTACTTCGTAAAATCAAGTGCGCTATTTTTCTAAGTTCGTACTTCGCTACGCTCGTTCTCACTAAGAAAAATATGTGCCTTCAAAACTGCCTACCAAACTGCATTTCTTATAAATTTTTTCCTATCT
>NZ_DBHIEQ010000032.1:0-4682 GCF_057250505.1 Lachnoanaerobaculum sp.
AAACAGGACATTTTCGTTTGGGGTATATTAGGACTTTATCATATACGGCTTATAAATATTCTATAGAATGATAAGAATATATTTGACAAATCAAAAAAATGTGGTAAAGTAAAGTAGATAACCTGTATGGAGATAGTATGGACTTATTTGATTATATGAAAGAAGTTAACGAAAAGGAGAATGCCCCGTTGGCTTCAAGGTTAAGACCTGATTCTTTGAATATGATAGTAGGGCAGGAGCATATTTTAGGCAAGGATAAATTCTTATATAGAGCGATAAAGGCTGATAAACTGAGTTCAATTATATTCTTCGGTCCCCCGGGATGTGGAAAGACAACGATAGCAAAGGTCATTGCAAATACCACCAAGTCAATTTTTAAGCAAATCAATGCCACCACAGCCGGAAAAAAGGATATGGAAGAGGCAATCTCAGAAGCCGAAGTATCATTTTCAATGTATAAGAAAAAAACGATTTTGTTTATTGATGAAATTCACAGATTTAATAAATCTCAACAAGACTACTTGTTACCCTTTGTAGAAGATGGTACAATAATACTTATTGGTGCGACAACGGAAAATCCGTTCTTTGAAGTTAATAAGGCTTTGATTTCAAGGTCAAGAGTATTGGAATTAAAGCCGCTTTCATATAGTGATATAGAATCAATTTTAAATAATGCGATAAAAGATAAAGAAAGAGGGATGGGAAAATATGAGTTAGATATTTCCAAAGATGCTATAGAATTTATTTCCAAAAATGCAGACGGAGATGCAAGAAGTGCATTGAATGCGTTAGAATTGGCGATTCTTACAACAGATATTTCAACAGACGGTAAAATTCATATAGACATAAATATTATAAGCGAATGTATTCAGAAAAAAGTTTTAAAATATGATAAGGACGGGAACGGTCACTATGACACAATTTCCGCATTTATAAAGAGTATGAGGGGCTCGGATCCGGATGCGACTATGTACTATTTGGCAAAAATGCTCTATGCAGGTGAAGATATAAAGTTTATTGCCAGACGAATAGTTATATGTGCCGCTGAGGATGTGGGGTTGGCGGATGCAAATGCACTATGTGTTGCGACCAACGCTTTTTTGGCGGTGGAAAGAGTGGGAATGCCTGAAGCAAGGATTATTTTGGCTGAGGCGGCAAATTATGTTGCCTGTGCACCGAAATCAAATGCATCCTACGCAGCCATAAATGCTGCACTGAAGTTTGTACAGGAAAATATTGATTATGATGTACCGAAACATATCAGGAATGCAAACTATGAGGGTGAAAAAGATATAGGAACAGGTGTGGGATATAAGTATGCACATGACTATAAAAATCATTATGTAAAACAGCAATATTTACCGGATGAAATAAAAGATTCGGTCTTTTTAAATCTGACAGATATGGGTTTTGAAAAGAACATCAAAGAATATTTAGAAAAAATAAAAAAAGAAAGTTGACAATTATGAAGGAGAAGTTACAAACTTTATCATTAGTACAGTTGAAAGAAATTGCAAGAGAACAGGGATTTAAAGGCGTCAGCAATTTAAACAAAGCAAACTTAATAGATTTATTAGTGGAGTTTTCTGAAAATCAGAATAAGCCGATAGCAAAAAGCGAAGGAGGTTCGTCTGAAGTGGCGACTAGAGAGAATTCTTATCAAAGAGATAATTATCAGAGCCAGAACGGTTATTCAAACCAGAACAACTATTCATCTCAAAATAATTATTCAAATCAAAGCGGCTATGCAAACCAGTCCGGATATTCAAATCAGAATAGGAACACATACCATAGCACACAGAGGAATAATGTTATGAATCAAGGCAGAACAACAGGATATAACAATTCATATCAGCAAAGATATAACAATCAGCCGGGCAATAATCAGGGAAATACACCTAATTATTACAACAATCAAAACCAGTACGGCAATCAGTATAATAACCAGTATCAGAATCAGTATGGAAGCAATCAGTACCGGGATCAATATCAAAATCAGCAGGGCTACAGAAATGATTACTACGATCAGTACAGCAGATATCAAAGGGACAGAGATTACACTACAGATATGAGAGACCTTGAGTCGGGTGAGATAGCTGAGGGAATACTTGAAATTATGCCTGACGGTTTCGGATTTATCAGATGTGAGAATTTCTTGCCGGGGGACAATGATGTATATGTTTCACCTGCACAAATAAAGAAGTTCGGGTTAAGAACAGGGGATGTCGTATCCGGAATGAAGAAGATAAAGACGGCTACAGAGAAATTTGCGGCACTTCTTTATATAAATACGGTGAACTCAACACCTGTAGATGAATTGGGAGAGAGACCGAATTTTGAAGATTTGACACCTGTATTCCCGGATGTCAGAATACATATTGCAACTAATGAAACCAAATCCAAGGCTATGAGAATAGTAGATTTGCTTGCACCTATAGGCAAGGGACAAAGGGGTATGATAGTTGCACAGCCTAAGGCCGGAAAGACAACACTTTTAAAAGAGATTGCAAAGTCCATTATAGCCAATGAGAAGGAGATGCATCTTATTATCTTACTTATTGATGAGAGACCTGAAGAGGTTACAGATATTAAAGAGGCTATTGTAGGTGACAATGTTGAGGTTATATACTCTACATTTGATGAGGTACCTGAAAGACATAAGAGAGTATCAGAGATGGTTATAGAAAGAGCAAAGAGACTTGTAGAGCAGGGCAAGGACGTAATGATACTTCTTGATTCAATTACAAGACTTGCAAGAGCTTACAACCTTACAGTCGCACCGAGCGGCAGAACACTTTCAGGAGGACTTGATCCTGCTGCACTTCATATGCCTAAGCGTTTCTTCGGAGCTGCAAGAAACATAAGAGAGGGCGGCAGCCTGACAATACTTGCTACGGCACTTGTAGATACAGGCAGCAGGATGGATGATGTAGTATTTGAGGAGTTCAAGGGAACAGGAAATATGGAAATAGTACTTAACAGAAAGCTTTCAGAAAAGAGAATATTCCCGGCAATTGATGTATTAAAGAGCTCTACAAGAAGAGACGATTTACTTCTCAGCGAGAGAGAGGCTTTGGCTGTAAACGCAATGAGAAAAGCTACTGAAAATATGAAACCGGAAGACAGTGCGGAGCAGATTATACAGAAGTTCGATTCTACAGAAAATAATGAAGAGCTTGTTGAAGATGTTATTTCACATATTGAAGAATAAGATATAGATTTTATGTAACAGTTTGGCATTGCCGGACTGTTACATTTTTGTAAAAGAGAGGTTTTATGAAGGACTATAATGCAGGCAGTATTACAGTACTTGAGGGACTTGAAGCGGTCAGAGTAAGACCGGGAATGTATATTGGCGGTGTAGGTGTAAAGGGACTCAATCACCTCATATATGAAATAATGGATAATTCCATTGACGAACATTTGGCAGGATATTGCAAAAATATATGGGTGACTTTGAATGCGGACGGCTCCTGCACTGTAAAGGATGACGGTAGAGGAATACCTGTGGAGATGCATCAAAAGGGTATTTCGGCGGAGAGAGTGGTACTGTCCACACTACATGCAGGCGGAAAGTTTGACAATGAATCTTATAAGACAAGCGGAGGATTACATGGAGTAGGTTCATCCGTAGTCAATGCACTGTCAAATTTTTTGGATATAAAGGTATATCGTGACGGTTATATACATCATGACAGATATGAAAAAGGTATACCTGTAATCGAGTTAAAAAAAGGCCTTTTGCCGACTATAGGAAAGACAAGGGAGACAGGTACCGAGATAACATTTTTACCTGACGATACCATATTTGAAGTAATAAGGTTTAGGGCAGATTGGTTAAAGTCAAGGATGCATGAGAGTGCATATTTAAATCCGGGTCTTATACTGCATTTTATAAATAACAGAGAAAATGAGCATGAGGAAAAGACATACCATGAGCCTGAGGGCATTGTGGCATATGTAAAGGAATTAAACAAGGGTAAAGAGGTGATGCATGCACCTATATCATATAAGGGTGTATGTGACAATATCGAAGTTGAGGTGGCTATACAGTTTGTAGATGCCTTTGAGGAGAATATACTTGGATTTTGTAACAATATATTTACTCAGGAGGGCGGAACACATATAGCCGGATTTAAAACCAAGTTTACGGGACTTGTAAATACATATGCCAGAGAACTTGGAATTTTGAAGGATAAGGACAGCAATTTTACAGGGGCGGATACAAGAAACGGTATGACCGCAATAGTAAGTATCAAGCATCCGAACCCTATGTTTGAAGGACAGACAAAGACCAAGCTGGCTTCTGCTGACGCCACAAGAGCCGTGCTTACCGTGACAGGAGATGAGCTTACAAGATATTTTGACAGAAATGTGGATGTTATAAAGGCTATTATTTCATGTGCCGAGAAGTCCGCCAAGATAAGAAAGGCCGAGGAAAGAGCCAAAACAAATATGCTCACAAAGTCAAAATTTTCATTTGAGTCAAACGGTAAGCTTGCAAACTGTGAATTAAAGGACCCGAGTAAATGTGAGATATTTATCGTAGAGGGTGATTCCGCCGGAGGTTCGGCAAAGACTGCCAGAAACAGAAATTTTCAGGCCATCTTACCTATCAGAGGTAAGATTTTGAATGTGGAAAAGGCATCCATTGATAAGGTACTTGCAAATGCCGAGATTAA
>NZ_DBHIEQ010000032.1:4692-24375 GCF_057250505.1 Lachnoanaerobaculum sp.
GATTAAGACTATGATAAATACTTTCGGCTGCGGTTTTTCTGAAGGATACGGCAATGACTTTGATATATCAAAGCTTCGCTATGACAAGATAATACTTATGACGGATGCGGATGTGGACGGAAGTCATATTGATACACTGCTTTTGACATTCCTGTACAGATTTATGCCTGAGCTTATATATGACGGGCATGTATACATTGCCATGCCGCCGCTTTTTAAGGTGGTACCGAAAAAAGGAGAGGGAGTTTATCTCTACGATGAAAAGGCACTTGAGGATTACAGGAAAAAGCACAAGGATAACTTTACACTGCAAAGGTATAAAGGTCTCGGTGAGATGGATGCCGAGCAGCTTTGGGAGACTACTCTTGACCCTGAAAGAAGAGTGTTAAAGAAGGTAGAGATTGAAGATGCAAGGCTTGCAAGTGAAGTGACGGAACTTTTGATGGGCTCGGATGTGGCTCCAAGAAGAAATTTTATACATGAACACGCAAGAGAAGCCGTGATTGACGCATAGGAGGGTATATGGCTGAGAAAATATTGCGAACGGAATATTCGGAGGAGATGCAAAAGTCCTATTTGGATTATTCTATGAGTGTTATCACTGCAAGGGCGATACCTGATGCAAGAGACGGGTTAAAACCTGTACAAAGAAGAGTTCTCTACGATATGAGTGAACTTAGGATATTCAGTGACAGGCCTCATCGTAAGTCCGCCAGAATAGTCGGAGATACAATGGGTAAATATCACCCACATGGAGACAGCTCAATATATGAGACTTTGGTAGTACTCAGTCAGAATTTCAAAAAGGGCATGGCTTTGATTGACGGACACGGAAACTTCGGCTCTATTGAAGGTGACGGTGCGGCTGCCATGAGATATACGGAGGCAAAGCTTGCAAAGTTTACAGAAGAAGTATATTTAAAAGACCTTGATAAGACTGTGGAATTTGTTTCAAACTATGATGAGACTGAAAAAGAGCCGCAAGTACTGCCCGTCAGGGTACCGAATCTTTTGATAAACGGTGCGGAAGGTATTGCCGTCGGAATGTCAACATCCATACCCACACACAATTTGGCAGAGGTTTGTGATACCTGTATTGCCTATATAAAAAACAGGGATATCGACCCCCAAAAGTTACTTGATATCTTACACGGACCGGATTTTCCTACAGGCGGTATCATTGCAAATAAAAAGGATTTGCTTGAAATATACAATACGGGAAACGGTAAGTTAAAGCTTAGAGGTAAGATAGAAGTAGAGCTTGGAAGAAGAAAAAGTGACAAGGATAAGCTTATAGTCTCTGAGATTCCGTATACCATGATAGGCAGCGGAATAAATAAGTTTTTGGTGGATGTAGCCAATCTGGTTGAGAATAAGAAGCTTGGTGATGTGGTGGATATCAGTAATCAATCCGATAAGAACGGTACCAGAATAGTTTTGGAACTGAAAAAAGATGCGGATATTGAAAAGATAAAAAATATTCTTTACAAAAAGACCAAGCTGGAGGATACTTTCGGTGTAAATATGCTGGCAATAGTTGACGGCAGACCGGAGATTTTATCACTTAGAGATATCCTTAAAAATTATATTGAGTTTCAGTATGAAATTACCACAAAGAAGTACAACATTCTTCTCAATAAGGAGCTTGAGAAAAAGGAAATTCAAGAGGGTCTTATAAAGGCTGTAGATGTAATTGACTTGATAATTGCCATACTTCGAGGTTCCAAGAATTTGGCTCAGGCAAAAAAATGTCTGATAAACGGTGATACTACAGGTATTACATTTAAGGTAAAGTCACTTGAAAAAGATGCAAAGAAGCTCTCATTTACTGAAAAACAGGCACAGGCAATACTTGATATGAGACTTTATAAGCTTATCGGTCTCGAGATAGAAGCTCTTATAAAGGATAATGAGACTACTCTTAAGAATATAGCGGAATATGAGAATATTTTGAAAAATCACAAAAATATGGATAAACTCTTTATAAAGGATCTTGAAAAAATCAAAAAAGAGTTTGCAATAAAGAGAAGAACTCATATTGAAGACGCCAAGGAAGCCGTATATGTTGAAGAGGAAGTTGCCAGTGAAGAAGTAATCTTTGTTATGGATAAGTTCGGATACTGTAAGCTTTTGGACAGGGGTACATTTGATAAGAATGCCGAGAATATAGAGACTGAGAATAAGTACGTGTTCCCGATTATGAATACGGACAGAATATGTATTTTTTCCAATAAGGGTATTTTATATAAAATAAAGGCGATGGATTTACCTATGTCAAAGCTTAGAGATAAGGGAGTACCTGTTGACAATCTGACAAAGTTTGACAGCAGCAGTGAAGAGATACTTTTGGCTTTAAGTGAAGACAGTATGCAGGGTTCTTATATTTTGATGCTTACCAAAAACGGCTATATAAAGAAGGTATCATCAAGCGAATTTAAGACAAACAATAAACAGGTGGCATCCACAAAGCTTAATGACGATGATGTTTTGGTGGGTGTAAGGCTGCTTGATACAAGAATTAAGACAGATATATGTGTATCAAGCAGTGCAGGCTATATACTTAAGTTTAATGTCTCCGAGGTAAATGAATTTAAAAAGAGTACAAGAGGAGAGAAAGCGATAACTCTGGGCTACAATGAGTTTGTAGAAAATCTGTACATATTATCTGAAACAGGTATCGGAAATGTGAACGGAAAGGAAGTAAACCTATCGAAAGTAAGGCTTAGTCATAGGGGATATAAGGGACAAAAAATCAAGTAAATAAAACATTTTAAAGCAACTGTCTTTGTAAGACATACAAATGTGCGTGTATTGCGAAAAAGTGCTTGAAATATTATTCGTGTTGTAATATGATTGCATGCAGTTAAAAAAGTTGTTCAAAAGTTTTGGATGGCTGTTACAAAATACAGATAGATATGGAGAAATGTTATGGATAGAAAATTAAAAGTCGGTGTTCTCGGTGCTACAGGTATGGTAGGACAGAGATTTTTATCATTACTTGAAAATCACCCTTGGTATGAGGTGGTAGTTGTTGCAGCCAGCCCGAACAGTGCAGGCAAGAGATATGAGGACGCTGTAGGCGGTCGTTGGAAAATGACTACACCTATGCCTGAGGCTTACAAAGACCTTATAGTTATGAATGTAAATGATGTAGATGCTGTTGCGAAGAAAGTGGATTTTGTATTCTCAGCTGTAGATATGACTAAGGATGAGATAAAGGCCATTGAGGAGGCATATGCAAAGACTGAGACTCCTGTAGTTTCAAACAACTCCGCACACCGTTGGACAAAGGATGTACCGATGGTAGTACCTGAGATCAATCCTGAGCATTTTGCGATTATCGAGTCACAAAAGAAGAGACTTGGAACCAAGAGAGGATTTATTGCAGTTAAGCCGAACTGTTCTATACAAAGTTATGCTCCTGTACTTAATGCATGGAAGGAGTTTGAACCTGAGGAGGTTGTTGTTACAACATATCAGGCTATATCAGGTGCCGGAAAGACTTTCAAGGATTGGCCTGAGATGGAGGGAAATATCATTCCTTTTATCGGTGGTGAGGAAGAAAAGAGTGAGAAAGAGCCTCTTAGAATATGGGGACATATTGAAGGTGACGAGATTGTTCCTGCAACTTCACCTAAGATTACTTGCCAGTGTGTCAGAGTACCTGTACTTAACGGACATACAGCTGCGGTATTTGTAAGATTCAAAAATAAGCCTTCAAAGGAAGAGCTTATAAAGAAGCTTGTAGAGTATAAGGGTGAGCCTCAAGAGCTTAATCTTCCGTCTGCACCTAAGCAGTTCATACAGTATCTCACAGAGGATAACAGACCTCAGGTTTCACTTGATGTGGACTTTGAGAAAGGTATGGGAGTTTCGGTAGGCAGACTCAGAGAGGATACAATCTATGACTATAAGTTTATCGGACTTTCACACAACACTTTAAGAGGTGCTGCAGGCGGTGCTCTTCTTTGTGCCGAGTATTTGACAGCAAAGAACTTTATACAGGCAAAATAATTTTAAATTTTATCAAAGGCATTTGCGTGGCAGATGCCTTTTTCATTATCAAGTAACATAGTAATATTTACACTAAGTATTGCAAGAGAATAGAAAAATTTGTATAATGTATGGCAATAGCTGTCACATCAGGCTGTGACGGCTTTTTCTTTGTAGAGAGAGGAAAGTTATGGGTATTAAGAAAACTGAATTTGGAAAAACAAAAGACGGTAAGATAGTGAATCTGTATACTCTTACAAATAAAAACGGTGTGAGTGCGTCATTTACCGATTTGGGCGGTACATGGGTGAGTATGCTGGTACCTGATAAGGATGGAAACTTTAAAGATGTATGCCTCGGTTTTGACAGTGTGGCAGGCTATGAGGACAATAAGCCGCATTTCGGTGCTATAATAGGAAGATATGCCAATCGTATAGCAGGAGGCAGGTTTGTTCTTGACGGAAAAGAATTTCAATTATCTCTAAATAACGGTAACAATGCGCTGCATTCAGGTCCCGATTACTGGGATAAAAGGATATGGCAAGCAGGGACATTTGAAGATGAAGACAGAGATATGGTTACATTTATGCTGATAAGTCCTGACGGTGACCAAGGGTTTGACGGAGAAGCAAGAATAAGTGTAAGCTATGTGCTTTCGGATGACAATGCTCTTACAATAGGATACAGTTTTGTCTGTGATAAAAAGACGGCTGTCAATCTTACAAATCATAATTATTTCAACTTGGCCGGTGAGGATGCGAAAAATATATATGACCAGGAGGTTGAGATATACGCAGACAGCTTTTTGCCATGTGATGAGAACTCCATACCTACAGGTGAGATAAGAAAAGTTGAAAATACTCCTATGGACTTTAGAAAGTACAGAAAGATCGGTGACGGTATAGACTCCGATTATGAAGCTACAGTTCAAGGCGGCGGATACGACCATAACTGGGTTATAAGAGATTACGACGGCAATCTCAGACTGATAGCCAAGGCAAGAGATAATATAAGTAAAAGAGTTATGGAAGTGTATACCGATTTGCCGGGAGTACAGTTTTATACAGGAAATTTTTTGAATGATGAGATAGTAGGTAAAAACGGTGTACATTATAATAAGCGAAGCGGATACTGCTTTGAGACACAGTTTTTCCCTAATGCTATAAATAATCCCGACTTTATACAGCCGGTAGTTAATGAGCTTGAAGAGTTTATCAGTGAGACTGTATACAAGTTCAGTGTAGAAAAAGATTGATGAAGAAACTTTTTATTGCGGAAAAGCCGAGTGTTGCAGCCGAGTTTGCAAAGGCACTTAAGGTACCTACAGGCAGGAAAAACGGATATTTGGAAGGGGACAATGTTATAGTTACATGGTGTGTAGGACATCTTATAACTATGAGTTATCCTGAAAAGTATGATGAAAAGTTCAAACGCTGGTCTCTTGACACTCTGCCTTTTTTACCTAAAGAGTTCAAATATGAAGTGATTGACGGAGTGAAAACTCAGTTTGATATAGTCTCAAAACTGTTGAACAGAGAAGATGTTGATACTATATATATCTGTACCGACTCGGGAAGAGAGGGTGAGTATATCTACAGACTTGTGGATATGATGGCAAATGTAAAGAATAAGGTCAGAAAAAGAGTCTGGATTGATTCACAGACTGAAGAGGAGATACGCAGGGGTATCAAAGATGCCAAAGACTGGTCGTACTATGACAATCTTTCAGCGGCAGCTTTTCTCAGAGCTAAGGAAGATTATTTGATGGGTATCAACTTTTCAAGGATTCTTACACTTAAGTACAGCAGAAATGTGGCAAATTTTTTAAAGCTTGACAGAGCGGTATTAAGTGTGGGAAGAGTAATGACCTGTGTTGTAGGAATGGTGGTCAACAGAGAAAGAGAAATAAGAAACTTTGTAAAGACTCCTTTTTATAAAGTATTGGCAAAGTTTGAAAATAACGGGATGTTCATAGACGGAGAGTGGAAGGTAAATGAAAAGTCAAAGTACTTTAATTCCCCGATGCTCTATAAGGATAACGGCTTTGTGGAAAAGATATATGCACAAAAGCTTATTGAACATGTGGAAGAGATTGCAAATGATAACGGTAGAGAAGCAGAGGTACTCTCAAATGAGAAAAAGAAGGAAGTGAAGAATCCTCCGCTTTTGTTTAACCTTGCCGAAGCACAGAATGAATGTTCAAAGAGATTTAAGATAAGCCCTGATGAAACATTAAAGATTATACAGGAGCTTTATGAGAAAAAGCTTGTTACATATCCCAGAACCGATGCCAGAGTGCTCTCAAGCGCTGTAGCCAAGGAAATAGATAAAAATATCAGGGGACTTTGTAAATTTCCTTTGCTTGCGGATTTCGCAAATGATATACTTAATAAAAGTACATACAAAAATATATCAAAAACAAAGTATGTTAATGATAGTCAAATCACCGACCATTATGCTATAATACCTACCGGGTTTGGAAATATGAATTCTTTAGGCAGATTGCAGATGTTGATATATGAACTGATATGTAGGAGATTTCTTGCTATATTTTATCCTCCTGCCATATATCAGAAGTTTGCCATCAAGTTCGGTATAGGAGATGAGATATTTATCACAAATACCAAGGTTTGTATTGAAAGAGGATTTTTGGATGTATTAAGTCCGATAAAGGAAGAAGGCGATGATGAAGGCGACTCACAAAAGCCTGAATATATAAATATGATTTCATCGCTTAGAAAGGGTTCCAAGTTAAGGCTTGATTCTTTAAGTATAAAGGAGGGAGAGACAGTACCTCCAAAGAGGTATTCATCCGGATCCATAATACTTGCAATGGAAAATGCAGGTCAGCTTATAGAAGATGAAGAACTTCGAAGTCAGATAAAGGGAAGCGGTATAGGTACTTCAGCTACAAGGGCGGATATTTTGAAAAAGTTGTTTGCAATCAAGTATCTGGCTCTCAACAAAAAAACGCAGATAATCACACCTACACTTTTCGGTGAGATAGTATACGAAGTGGTGAATTGTTCCATTTCACAGCTGTTAAATCCCGAACTCACAGCAAGTTGGGAAAAGGGCTTAACAATGGTGTCAAACGGAGATATATCATCAGATGAGTATATGACAAAGCTTGAAAGATTTGTAGGGATCAGATGTCTAAATGTGAAGCAGCTTAATAATCAATATAGTTTAAATGCCGTATTTGAAAAGATTTCAAAAGAATATAAGGGCATGAAAGGATAAAAAATGAAGAAAATCGATGTAAAAACAAAAAAACTTTTTGATCTTGAGGAAACTGTTGCAAAAGAACTTTTTGAGAGATACACATATCCTTGGGAAGTATTCAAGGAGCTTGGAAGCTTCATAGAAGAAGTCGGAGCCACATTGCCTGATACCGAGTATCTGAAGATCGGAAAGAACATATGGGTACATCGTTCTGTAAAGATAATGCCGACTGTAGCACTTGCAGGTCCGCTTATCATAGGAAAGGACGCAAGTATTCGTTCATGTGCATTCTTTAGAGGAAATGTGATTATCGGTGAAGGTGCGGTAGCGGGAAACTCATGTGAGTTTAAGAATGCCATACTTTTCAACAAGGCACAGGTTCCGCATTTCAGCTATGTTGGTGACTCCGTTATCGGATACAAGGCACATCTTGGTGCGTCTGCAATCACATCAAATCTTAAGAGCGATAAGTCCGATGTAGTGCTTCACTTGGAAGATGCAGAGCTTGAGACAGGTCTTAGAAAGCTTGGTGCAATAGTAGGTGATGAGGCTGAAGTAGGATGCGGTTCCATTCTGAATCCGGGTACAGTTATAGGAAAGAATACAACCATATATCCGCTTTCAAGTGTAAGAGGTTGTGTAAGCAAGTCATCTATATATAAGAGTGCAGATGATATAGTAACAAAGGCAAAGAAAAAGCCGGTTGTAAATAAATTATAAAATAAAAAGGTCTGAAATCCGCTACAGTTTTGCAGAGGTTTCAGACCTTTTTTGATTAGCTTATATGATTTAAAATGTTTTCAAGCAGTGAATAAGGCACTTTTAAATTGCCGTATCCTTTACCTATATCAAGTCCCGGCTTGTGTGCGCCGTGAAAGTCGCTTCCACCTGTCGGAAGCAGATTATATTTTTTTGCTAAAGAGTGAAGCGTTTTTATATCTTCATCTGAATGTGTGGAATGATAAACTTCTATACCGTTTAAACCGAGATCTTTTAAATGAATAAGCAGATTTTCAAGTTCGCTTTCGGAAAATTTGTACTGGAACGGATGTGCAAGTGAAATAAAGAAATGATGTTTGGTTAAAAATTCCATACATCTGTTTGTTGTGATTTTCTTTACAGGTACATACTTGCCTCCGTATTCAAGATATTTTGAGAAGGCTTCGGATTTATCTGCAACTACTCCCGTCTTTATAAGGGCGCCGGCAAAGTGTGCTCTTGTTATCTGAGTATGGGGATTGTCTCCGACCAAATCATCCATAGAGATTATAATGCCGTCTTTTTTGAATCTTTTCAGTATTTCATTATTTCTTTCAGCCCTTTCCTTTGCAAAAAAATCCAAGTCGGCTAATATTTCATTATGTATATTAAGTTTTTTTGGAGGAAAAGTATCAGGTAGAAGATATCCCAAAATATGTATTTCTTTTGAGTTGTATACGCAACTCATCTCAACTCCGGCAATCACAGGCAAATCAAGTTCAAGTCCTTTTTTGAAGCATTCGTTTACTCCCGCCATGGTATCATGGTCTGTAAGCGCTATAGCACAAAGGTTTGCTGCCTTTGCCAGTGTGGCTACCATAGAGGGAGAAAAGCTTCCGTCGGAAGCCGTGGAATGTGTGTGTAAATCAATATATTTCATATTATCCTCTGAAAATTATCATGTTTTAATATTTGTTAATAAAAACCATAACCAGTCTAGCACAATGGATTGTTTAAAGCAAATCTTGATTGTTGTACCGGAATCATTTTCTTGGTATAATTTGACTTAAGAATATTACTTTTATTGTAAAAATAAAATATTATTGAGTGGTATTTTAATAATACATTCATAGGGAAATAAAATGTTTAAAAAACGAAAAAAAGAACAGATGTCCGGTTCGGAAAGAGTGCGAGCAGCCAGAAGACGCTCACAAAGCGGCATATATCCGGCGGACATAAATATAAAGGGCGTGGCTTTGTTGACAGCTGTTTTTGTTATGCTGCTTACAACCTTAATACTTTGTGTGAAGAGGGTAATAAGGCCTGTAAATGCGGCAGGTGAGATAAGCACAAAGTCGACTGTTGATATTGCAAATGAAAAGCTGAAAAAGCATATAAGTATTGATGAAGTGGATATAACGGGAATGAAAATGGCGGAGGCAAAAGCCGCAATCAAAAGAGTATATCCCTGGAAGATGAAGTTGCACATAGATGATAATGACAGCTTGGAGCTAAGTAATATACTTGATAAAAAGCTTGATAAGCTTTTGAGTGAAATATATTCAGATATTGATAAGGCAAATACGCATTATGATATAAGTTTTGATGACGGCGATATAGAAGAGATGGTTAATGAGGCGAAAAAAAAGTGGGATATTCTTCCTCAAAACGGCTCTATATCGGGTTTTAACAAGGAAACAAAGAGCTTTACCTACACACATGAGAGTGACGGATTTTTGATAGATGAGAACAGACTGAAAGGTGATTTGAAATCATTTACAGACAGAAAGGATTTTCAGGCGGACATCTTGGTTGTAAGAAATGAAGCAAAACCGAGTGTTACAGAGGTAAGTGCAAAGGAGAAGTATAAGGTAATAGGAACTTTTACTACAAAGACTACAGACAATAAGGACAGAAATACCAATATTTCGCTTGCAAGTGAAGCACTTGACGGACTGATAATCAAGCCGGGTGAGGAATTTTCTTTTAACAATACTACAGGTAACAGGACGGAAGAAAGAGGTTACAGACCGGCAGGAGCCTATGTGAACGGAGTCTTGTCTGAAGAGCCGGGTGGCGGAGTATGTCAGGTTTCGTCTACACTTTATAATGCGGTCATATTTGCAGGGCTTACAACTACAGAGAGGCATGCACATTCATATGAGCCTACTTATGTGACTCCCGGAGAGGATGCAATGGTAAGCTATGACGGATATGCGGGGCCTGATATGAAATTTGTAAATACTTGTGACACCGCTATAGCAATACGTGCAGTGCTTACAGGGCAGACACTTACCTGTTCAATCATAGGTATTCCTATTTTGGAGGACGGTGTGAGTATAGAGATGGAGTCAAAAAAGATTGCAGATCTTGACCCTCCTGCGCCTGAGTATATTGAGGATAAGAGCCTTAAAAGAGGGAAAGAAGTGGTAATAAGTGAGGCAAAGAAAGGTTCAAGGTGGGCTACCACTTATATTGTTAAAAAGAACGGAAGTATAATAAAGGAAGAACCTTTCCACAATTCCACATATAGAGGTAAGCCTGCAAAGATAAAGGTAAATTCACAGAGTACAGAGACTACAAGCACTTCAAAGTCAAGTGTTGAAACAAGTATAGGCGATACCGGGGGTGTGAAGTCGGATGAGAGTTTGAGTAAAAAGAATACTGAGACTACATTAGAGAGTACCGTTGAGAAGATACCTACAAGTGATGTATCGAAAAATGAGGTGCCAAAGCCTGAAGAAAGCGTTAAGCAAAAAGATAGTGTTGAAGAAACTGTAGAAAAACTGACAACAGAGGCGGCTACTGTCGAAGAGACTGTGCCAAAGCCTGAAGATTAAATATTATAGGGGGTATTATGAATAGGGAGAATGTAAAGTATTTGAAGTTACTTAAGCAAAATTATGCGTCAAGTCAATCGGTAATCAGAGAAATTATCAATCTGTCCGCAATCACAAACCTGCCGAAGGGAACCGAATTTTTCTTAAGTGATATACATGGTGAATATGAGGCATTTTTACATATTATGAATAACTGTTCAGGTGTGATAAAGGAAAAGGTCGACCTTATATTCACAGATACTTTGTCCGAGTTTGACAGACAGGAACTCTGTACTCTGATATATTATCCGAGGGAGAAGATGACCATGCTTGCCGAGACCGGAAAGATAGATGCCGGCTGGTATTCTATGACTTTAAACTATCTTATAATGCTTGCAAGACTGCTTTCACAAAAGTATACAAGGTCAAAGGTCAGAAAGGCATTACCTGAGGACTACGCGTATATTATCGACGAGCTTTTACACGCACAAAAGAATGAAGATACCAATAAAGTCAGCTATCACAGGCATATTTTGCAAACAATCATAGATTTGGAAGATGCTGACGAGTTTATTATTGCACTTTCGGCACTTATAAAAAGACTTGCGGTAGACCATCTGCATTTGGTAGGAGATGTATTTGACAGAGGAGGACAGGCTGACAGGATAATGGATTTGCTTATGAAGTATCATTCTATGGATATTGAATGGGGTAACCATGATATTCTTTGGATGGGTGCTGTATGCGGTAACGATGCCTGTATCTGTAATGTTATCAGAAATAATTTAAAGTACGGTAATGTCGAAATCTTGGAAAACGGATATGGTATTAGCCTAAGGCCGCTTATTATTTTCGGAATGAATACGTACGGTATATCTGACGGGATACAGGCGGCGCTTGCGGCAATCAAGGTAATGCTTTTTAAGGTGGAAGGTAAGCTTATAAAAAGGCATCCGGAGTATGAGATGGACAGCAGGTTGCTTTTGGAGCATATAAATCTTGACAGGGGCAGTGTGACTATAGACGGTGTGGAGACTGCCTTGAAGACAACACTTTTTCCTACTCTTGATATGAATGACCCGTATAAGCTTACCGATGAAGAAGAAGAGATTCTTTTGAAGTTGAGGAGAAGTTTTGTATCAGGACAAAGACTTAACAAACATATAAAATTTTTATATGATAAAGGAAGTATGTACAATGTTTACAACAGAAACCTGATCTATCACGGCTGTGTGCCTGTGGATGAAAAGGGTACATTTGATATGCTTTCTATAGAAGGTAAGTATTATCACGGTAAAGCGCTGTTTGATATATGTGATAAGAAGGCAAGAGCGGCCTACACGGATAATCCGAGTATGGATGATGTGGACTTTATGTGGTTTTTATGGGGTGGTGAGAAGTCGCCGCTTTGTGGCAGAATGGTAAAGACTTTTGAGAGAGACTATGTAGAAGATAAGAGTTTTTGGAAAGAACCGTCAAATCCGTATTACAGCAGGTACTATGATGAGAGCTTTTGCAGTCAAATCTTACATGAGTTCGGTCTGTATGATGTACATTCTCATATTATAAACGGTCACACACCTGTTCATGCCGTTGACGGTGAGAATCCTGTGAGAGCAAACGGCAGACTGTTTGTTATAGACGGAGGTTTTTGTCGTGCTATGAACAAGACTACAGGAATTGCAGGTTATACTCTGATATTTAACTCACACGGTCTTAGACTGAAGGCGCATACTCCTTTCACATCTGTAGAAGATGCACTGATAAACAACACGGATATAAGGTCAGAGTCAGAGGTGATAGAAAAGGAGACATATCGTATGTTTGTAAAGGATACGGACATCGGTAAACAAATCCTTGAGGATATAGCCGACCTTAAGATGCTGCTTGAAAATTACAGGACGCTGTAAGATGCAGAGTGTGGGGAAGGAGAGGAGGGAGAAGATATGTCAGAAGTATTGAAGCAATTATATGAGGAAGGCAGAGAAGAGGGCAGAGAAGAAGGCAGAAAGCAAGGTATACAAAAATTTATAAGTGCCTTAATATCTTTAGTGAAGGACGGTATACTAAGTATAGCCGATGCGGCAAGCAGGGCAAATATGAGTGTGGAAAGCTTTGAAAAGTATATGCGAAGCATGAAATAGAAATTATAAGGAGGAATATATGAACGAAAGTATAGTAAAGGCGGTAAAGGAAATGATAGAGGCACCAAGCTGTTGTCCGGAGCTTGAAACAGCAGGTGAAATCTGGCTTGAGTCACTTGGTACGGATGCACAGGAAGCCGCTACAAAGGCATTGATAGCGGAAGCAAAGATGGATATATGTACAATAGACAGCGTGTATAACTTTTTTGTATCCGATGAGGGTAAGAAGGTGTTCGGTGAAGAAAAGGCAAAGGAACTTGCAGAACATGCCAAAGAGGTAAAAGCGGCAGGCGGAAAGTACTGTGACTGTGGTGCCTGTACAGGTGCAAATTTTATAGCAGAACATGAAAGTGAAATGTATAATTAGATTAAAGGCATAGTAAAAGCCGTTAGAATCAATGAAAAGATTGGTTTTAACGGTTTTTATGACAAGTAGGGGGATAAATGAATAATATTTGGAAATCGGGAATATACGGGCTTATTGTCGGAGATGCGATGGGAGTACCTGTTGAATTCAGTACAAGAGAGGAAAGAAAAAACAATCCTATAAAAGATATGACAGGGTACGGGACATATAATCAGCCTGAAGGCACATGGTCTGATGACAGCAGTATGGTGCTTGCAACTCTTACAAGTATTAAGGATAAAGGAAAGATTGATTATAAGGATATTATGGACAGATTTCATGATTGGTGTATGTATGGAGAATACACACCTTTTGGTGAAGTCTTTGATATAGGAACAGCAACTTCAAGGGCTGTAATGAAATACAGTAACGGGGCCAAACCTTTAGAGTCAGGAGGAAAAACGGAGTGGGATAACGGTAACGGTTCGCTTATGAGAATATTGCCGGTATGCTTATATCTTTTTGAACAGCAAAAAAGCTTAAATATATCAGATGATGAAGTTATAGATATGGTACATAATTGTTCAGCTTTGACACATGCACATATAAGAAGCAAATTAGCCTGTGGTATATATTATTTTTTGGTAAGAGCCGTTTTGGGGAAAGGCGGAGAATTGACAGAAAGACTGCAGTTCGGAATAGATAATGCATTTGAGTATTACGGTAAAATAATGAAGACGAGCTTGGAAACTATAACAGACTTATTTTACTCTCACAATTTAAAAATATACCTGAAGAACTGATAAAAAGCACCGGATATGTTGTATACACACTTGAAGCAGCCATATGGTGTCTGATAAATACCTCATCTTATAAGGAAGCTGTTTTAAAAGCTGTAAACTTGGGTGATGATACCGACACCGTAGCAGCCGTAACAGGTGGGCTTGCAGGACTATATTATACTTATGATGGAATACCGGAAAGTTGGAGAGCCAAGGTGCAAAAAAAGGATTGGATTGACAGCTTGTTAAAAGCGTAAGCCTGATAAGCTTGCGCTTTTTTATCATTATATAGTAATATAGCTACTTAAGGTAGTTGATTGTAGAAAAGGAAGCTGTTTATGTGTACTAATGGTAACAGTTATAATAGTAGAATAGAAACCCTTGATATATACAAAGGTTTGCTTATATTCCTTGTGGTGTGGGGACATTTTATGATGCCTTTAATAGACAGGGAATATTCGGTGGCAAGAAGGCTGTTTTTACTTATTTACAGTTTTCATATGCCGGCGTTTATATTCCTGTCGGGTTATTTTTATTATGGTTCGTGGAAGAAAAGAGGTACAGGATTTAAGTCTATTTGTTCATGGATAGTACTTTACTGTGCAATGAAGCTGATGCTTAATTGTAGCGATATATTATTTTACGGTGAGAAAAAGCTTATACCAAACTTTTTACATGAGTCATATGCACCTTGGTATATTTTGGTAATGATTATTTTCAAATTGTTGCTGTTGCCTATAGAATTTATTCAAAAGATAAATAAAAAAGATATCGGAACAAATATATACCTGATACTTCTGATTATATTTGGTGCCTGCCTTTCAATGTTAAATATGCCTTGGCAGGAGAAAGTATTTGACTTTTTGGCTTTGGACAGGGTGGTATCTTTTGCACCTTTCTTTTATATGGGAATGCTTTATAAAAAGTACCTTTCATCCGGAAGAGTTTCGGTATTTGAAAAGACAAGTAAACCGATTTTTATAGCAGGTGCGGTTTTTGTCGGAACATTTATTATATTTTTTTCTATTATAGGACCGTATACCAGAATGTTTTACGGAACATGGGGATATATCTTGGTATATGAAAATATCGCAAGTATATTTAAAGGTGTTTTAAATCCGCTTAGAGTAGTATTCATTCCATATGCACTATGTATTGCATATTTTTTCTTTGTTTTGATAAACAAAAGGGAATTCTTTTTGACACCTTTTTTGAAAAAATTCGGAGTATACAGTTTGCCGATATATGTTTTCCACAGACCGATAAAAGATACTTTTTCTTACTATGTATTGAATAAAGTAAGTTTAGGAAGATTTGAAGAAGAGATACTGATTATTATAATGGCTATACTCTCATTTGTCTGTTGCTACGTATTAGGAAACAGATTTACAGACAAAATATGCAGGCCTTTTTAATAACTGAATGTATGTAATAATGTATATGTATGAAAACAATTCATACTATTACAGTATGAATTGTTTTTTATTGGGAACATGAGAAAATTTTAACAAATATTACTTGAATTTAAAATTGATTGGTGATATCATCAGGGCATAGATAGGTTAGTAAAGCCTAACTAATTGCTTTTATTTAAAAGGAGGTACTTATGTGCTGGGAAGGTTTTAAAGGAAGAAAATGGCGTGACGATGTAGATGTCCGTGATTTTATACAAAATAATTATACAATATACGATGGAGACGAAGGTTTCCTTGCAGGTCCTACAGATGCTACAAATAAGCTTTGGGCTGAACTTTCAAGGCTTCAAAAGGAAGAGAGAGCCAAGGGCGGGGTTTTGGATATGGAGACTGAAGTAGTTTCCACAATTACATCATACGGTCCGGGATATATAAATGAGAGTATGAGGGATCTTGAAAAGGTGGTCGGACTTCAGACAGATAAGCCTTTAAAGAGAGCGTTTATGCCTTTTGGCGGAATCAAGATGGCTGAGCAGGCTGCAAGTACCTACGGATATCAGACTAACGAGAAATTTCATAAGATATTTACGGAGTATCACAGAACACATAATCAGGCTGTGTTTGAGGCTTATACACCTGAAATGCATGCAGCCAGACATAATAAAATAATCACAGGGCTTCCTGATACCTACGGTAGAGGAAGAATAGTAGGAGACTACAGAAGAGTTGCACTCTACGGAATAGATTTTCTTATAGAAAAAAAGCAGGAAGACATGGCAAATTGCGGTGACGGTACAATGCTTGACGAGGTAATCCGCCAAAGAGATGAACTTGGAATGCAGATAAATGCACTTAAAGAGATGAAGGAAATGGCGTCGGCTTACGGATATGATATTTCAAAACCTGCAAAGGATGCGAAAGAGGCTGTACAGTGGTTATACTTCGGATACCTTGCCGCTATAAAGACACAAAACGGTGCGGCAATGAGTGTAGGAAGAATATCAACATTTCTTGATATTTATATTGAAAGGGATTTGAAGGCGGGAAAGCTTACTGAGAATGAAGCACAGGAGCTTATAGATCACCTTGTAATGAAGTTTAGGATGGTAAAGTTTGCAAGAATACCTTCATATAATCAGCTTTTCTCAGGTGATCCGGTTTGGGCAACTCTTGAGGTGGCAGGTATAGGTATAGACGGCAGACCAATGGTAACAAAGAATGATTTCAGATTCTTACATACACTTGAAAATATGGGACCTTCACCTGAGCCGAACCTTACAGTACTTTATTCAAGCAGACTTCCAAAATCATTTAAGGAGTATGCATCGGCTATTTCTATAAGAACAAGTTCGGTACAGTATGAAAACGATGATGTAATGCGTCCTGTATGGGGTGACGACTATTCTATATGTTGCTGTGTATCGGCTACAGAGACAGGTAAGGAAATGCAGTTCTTCGGAGCCAGAGCAAACCTTGCAAAGTGCCTTTTATATGCTGTCAACGGCGGTGTGGATGCAAAGACAAAAGAGCAGGTCGGACCTGCATACAGACCTATAACATCCGAGTATCTTGACTATGATGAGGTAATGGAAAAGTATGATGTGATGATGGACTGGCTTGCAGGACTTTATGTAAATACATTGAACCTTATACAGTATATGCATGATAAGTATTATTATGAGGCTGCCGAGATGGCGCTTATAGATACTGATGTCAGAAGAACTTTTGCAACAGGTATAGCGGGATTTTCACATGTGGTTGATTCACTTTGTGCAATAAAGTATGCCAAGGTAAAGACAATACGTGATGAGAACGGTATTGTTATAGACTATGAGACAACAGGTGATTTCCCAAGGTATGGTAATGATGATGACAGAGCGGACGATATTGCTGTATGGCTTTTAAAGACCTTCCTTACAAAGATAAAGAAGAGACATACATATAGAAATTCAGAGGCAACCACATCAATACTTACAATCACTTCAAATGTGGTATACGGTAAGGCCACAGGCAGTATGCCTGACGGCAGAAAGGCCGGAGAGCCGCTGGCACCGGGAGCAAATCCAAGCTACGGAGCGGAGAAGAACGGTCTTTTGGCTTCTTTAAATTCACTTACAAAGTTGCCTTATGAGTATGCACTTGACGGTATTTCAAATACTCAGACTATTAATCCTTCAGCTCTCGGACATGGTGAGGATGAGCAAAAGAAAAACCTCACTCAGGTAATGGACGGATACTTTGATCAGGGTGCACATCACCTCAATGTAAATGTCTTCGGTACAGAGAAACTTATAGATGCTATGGAACATCCTGAGAAGGAAGAATATGCAAACTTCACTATCAGAGTTTCAGGATATGCTGTTAAGTTTATTGACCTTACAAGAGAACAGCAGCTTGATGTTATTGCCAGAACATGCCATGACAGGCTGTAAGATATAAACTGATAATATTGCTTTTGCAGTGATAAACGGCTATGTGAAGTTTCTTTACATAGCCTTTTGTTTTTGGAGGAATTATGGAAGTAAGAGGAAATATACATTCATTTGAAACATTCGGACTTGTGGACGGACCTGGAGTAAGATTTGTAGTATTTGTACAGGGTTGCCCTATGAGATGTCAGTTCTGTCACAATCCGGATACATGGTCTACCAAGGAAAATCAAAGCTTCAGTGCAAAAGAGGTTTTTGATAAGTCTATAAGGTACAGACCGTACTGGAAGGATAACGGCGGAATTACTGTAAGTGGAGGTGAACCGCTTTTGCAGATAGATTTTGTGACGAAACTTTTTAAGCTTTGTAAGGAAAACGGTGTGAATACCTGCCTTGATACCGCCGGAGGACCGTTTAGCAAGGACTATATTTTTTTTGAGAAGTTTAAAATATTGATGCAATATACAGATCTTATTATGCTTGATATAAAGGAAATAAACAATGAGAGACATGAGGTGCTTACAGGCCTGAAAAATGACCACATCTTGGAGATGGCAAAGACTATGGATGAAATGGGAAAAAATATGTGGATAAGGCATGTGCTTGTACCGCAAAGAAGCGACTATGACGAGGACCTTAAAAAACTGAGAGAGTTCATTGATACATTAAAAAATGTAGAAAAGGTGGAGGTATTACCTTACCATACTCTTGGCAGGCATAAATGGGATACTCTTGGAATTTTGTATAAGCTTGAAGGTATTGACCCGCCTACAAAGGAAAGAGTGGAGAATGCAAACAGGATATTGAAGTGGTAAGTTAGAGGTTAAAAACTATATACAAATAGTAGAAAGAGATGCTGTAATATTACGAGTTTAATCGCTAAATAACAGCATCTTTACTTCAAATAAGATCATTTGTCAAGATTACCAAGTGCATCAAATAGGTCTTTAAATCCCTGTGCAATATCTTTAGTGGCATTTGTTACATCTTTAAATCCTTCAACAAGCCCATTCATTGAAATATCAAACAAATCTTTCATAATAAGTTGTAATACATATACCTCAAAATCGTTTGATGAACTGAAAGTTGCATCGTCGGCATCCCAATACCAGTTTTCGTCAGTATCAGGAAAAAATCCCCAATCTCTTGTGTATACAGCAGATGTAGTAAATACAAGTCCTGTTTTCCCGGGATCCATAACTGATGTTGATATAAGAGCGACTATATCATCACCGGATATATCATATGAAAAGTATTCTTTTATTCTGGCAATAGTATTGTTATCCAGATTATAATATGGTATGACGCTGTACCCGGAAGCATTCATTAGTGCAGGAACATAACCTGTTATACAATCTAACATTTCTTGTTTATTGTCCATTGTATTATACTCCTTAGTAGTATAAGAATATAAGACTGTAACAAGTAAGTAAATGCTACAGTCTCAAGTGATTGTTACAGAATGAATTAAACAGACAGAAAATTATAAAACCTCATAAGCTGTTCCATATGTTGCCATAGCTTTGGCCTTTGCCTCTTGGATATTCTTAGCATCAATAAGAACATTCTGTACTTTGCCGGTTTGTCTGTCTTTTAGTCGTATTGTATACTTAGCCATAATGTACCTCCTTAAAATTCTTTAGTACATTATATATATATATATAGTCAATACTTTTATAAAAAATATGACAGCATTTATAAGCCGTATATGATAAAGTCCTAATATACCCCAAACTAAAATGTCCTGTTTATGATAGAATAATACTTTATACATTTTATTAGACAGGAGGAACAGACTTATCAGAAAGGTAGTTTTATCAATGAATGAGCA
>NZ_DBHIEQ010000033.1:0-295 GCF_057250505.1 Lachnoanaerobaculum sp.
CACCATCTTCTGTGCTGTTCCGGCTTTCATTCTTGTAGAACCTGTCACAGCTTCTGCACCTACAACCACCTCTATAGGGGCGTCTGCAAGTGCTGATATCTTTGCATTCTTTACACAACTTACAGCTACCGTTTTTGCTCCGAGACTTTCGGCATATTCCAAACCGCCTATTACATAGGGTGTCCTGCCGCTTGCAGCAAGCCCTACCAAAGTATCCTTATCACTTAGCCCCAGTTCTTTTAAATCATTTACGGCAAGTTCTTTTGAGTCCTCGGCGCCTTCTACAGCTTTTCTC
>NZ_DBHIEQ010000033.1:305-13867 GCF_057250505.1 Lachnoanaerobaculum sp.
CCCCCGCCCCTTCTCCTCCCTTTCCCACCCCCTTCCCCCCCCCCGCCATAATACCTATTACCATATCAAACGGTACGCCGTATGTAGGAGGACATTCACTTGCATCAAGTATACCAAGTCTTCCGGATGTGCCTGCACCTATATAAATAAGCCTTCCGCCTCTTTTTATACTGTCAACCGCAAACTCTACCGCCTTTCCTATTTCAGGAATTGCAGGTTTTACACAGTCTGCTATCTTTTCATCCTCTTGATTTATCTTTTCAATAATTTCTACAGTGGAAAGTTCGTCAAGATTCATCGTGTTAATATTTCTTCTCTCTGTATCCAAACTGTCAAGACTTAACACTGTTTTTCTCCTTTTCTATAAAATCCTTGTAGAATTTAAAACTCTTCTTTTTATATCTTTTATATGTACCGTTACCGAGGTTGTCGGCGTCCACATATACCACTCCGTATCTCTTTGTCATCTCAAGTGAACCGGCAGATACTATATCTACAATACCCCAAAGTAAATATGCCAGACATTCCACACCGTCATTTATGGCAAGTTTTATCTGTTCAAAGTGGTCGCTTAAATACTGTATTCTATAGTCGTCATTTATGATATTGCCCTCTTCCAATACATCATTATATCCGAAGCTGTTTTCTGTAATCATTACAGGCTTTTTATATCTGTCATAAATCTTGTTCATAGAAATTCTCATGCCTACAGGGTCAATCTGCCATCCCCACTCATTCGATTTCAGATATGGATTCTTTGTACTTACCACAAGATTGCCTGCGGTCTTTTCCATTTCCTCAGATGCACATACATTTGACTGATAGTATGAAAATCCCACAAAATCGGCTGTATTGTTTTTCAGAAGTTCTTCATCTCCCGGTAAAAATTCCACTTTTACATTGTTGTCTCTAAAGTACTTCTTCATATAGTAAGGGTACTCACCTGCAGCCAAAACATCTGTAAAGAACCACTGATTTACCTGTTCATACTGTAATGTCTTTAACTGGTCAAGCGGATTACATGAGTAACCGTAGTAGCAAAAACATGCCGCCATACATCCGAATTTAACATTAAGCATCTTTCTTCCAAGCTCTATCACCTTTGCGGAAGCGATAAACTGATTGTGAAGTCCTGCAAATATATCGTTCAAATCATATCCGCTGCCACCCAAATCTTCGTCTCTTAGAAGTCCGAGACCGTTAAAAGGACTGAAAAATCCTGTATTTATCTCATTGAAAGGTACTACAAAATCAAGATACTCTCCGAACTTTTCAAATATAACCTTTGCGTACTTAAGGTACAAATCAACAAGTTTTCTGTTTTTCCATCCGCCGTATTTTTCCACCAAAGCAAGAGGAAGCGCATAATGTGTAAGACTCAGATATATTTTGATACCCTTTGACTTAAGCTTTTTTAAAATATCTCCGTACATCTTAAGAGCATCTTCATTTGGAGTCTCATCCTCACCTGTAGGAAATATTCTTGACCACGCAATTGAAATTCTGTATATATCTATTCCCAGCTCACTGAGGTACTCTATATCCTCATCTATATGTGAGAGTCCCTCACTTCCCTTTCTTCCCGGGAAAAAGTCTCCCTCCAAAGGATGTTTTGCCCTCTCTATATCGGCCTTTGTTAAAAGTCTTGTAGATGTGGTGGCGTTGTCCGTTCTTTTTACATATCTTCTGCAGTCCTGTGTATCAATACCCTTATTAAAAAGATCAAATCCGCCCTCATATTGACTTGAGGCGCTTGCACCTCCCCAAAGCATTCTCATTTTTTCACTTCCTTTATAAAATCAGTCTCTAAGTTTCTTAATCAAATCTCTTGTAGATTCGATATCGTTAAGCACATCCGGATAATGTCTGTGTGTTATAGCCAGATAAATGGTATCCAAAAGTGTAAGTGTTGTATTACGGCTTGAAATAGCACCGAGTCTTAATTCTCTCTCATCATGCGGAACTCTCAAGGTGATATCACAAATCTTTGAAAGCTCGTTTCTTCCGTAACAGCATATACCTACCGTCTTTGCACCGGCTTTTTTTGCAATCTCGGCAACAAGTACGGTCTCCTTTGTATTGCCGCTGTAGCTTACACAGACACAGGCATCTTCCTTCGTTATGAAGTTTAAGTTTACCAATTGCAAATGTATGTCGTTGTTAAAGACTACATCCTTACCGATCCTTGAAAGTTTATAATTGATATCATAACAAACTATACCGCTTGCACCGACTCCGAAAAGATACACCTTTTTGGCGGAGTCTATGGCGTCCACACTCTTTTCTACAAGTTCCAGATCCATAAGTGCGTACAGCCTTTCAATACTGTTTATCAGATTTCTCTTATTCTTTTCAACGATCTCACTTAGTCCGTCCTTTTGATGTATTATCTCATCCGTAATATCGGGCTTTTGTGAGTCCATATCCGCCGCAATCGCAAGCTTAAGCTGTTGAAGTCCGTCAAACTTCAATGTTTTTACAAATCTGATTACGGTAGCCGGAGAAGTATCTGTAGCAACCGCTATAGACTGCGTGCTCTCATTTATAGCATCCTTATAATTATCTATAAAATAATCAGCCACTTTCTTTTCAGACTTTGTAAGTTTCCTATATTCCTCTTTTATTCGCAATACTATGTCCACGTACTACCCCCAATTATAGAATATAGTTATTTTATCTTTTTCTTCAGCTCCTCGATCTCAGCCTTCATATCATATATCGTTTTATAAAGTGAAACCATTTCCTCGGCCAACTCTTCGGCTACATTCGCCATAGTCAAGTGATCCTGTGAATGTATAAGAATAATGTTTACAGGAACAGGATCTCCGCCTGCCTCTTGTGCAATCATATCGGTCTGAAGCTCGTGTGCTTTTAGAAGTCTTTTGTTTGCCTTATTGATTTTTTCATTTGCCGAGTCAAACTTGCCCTCTCTTGCATCACATATCGCATCCATTGAATATCCCTTGCTGTCACCTGCAGTAGCAATTATTTCAAAAGAAACCTGATAATCTTCTTCTCTCATAAAATCTCCTACCATTCCAAAATAAAATATTGTTTCAAAAAATATTTTATTTAAAGAAATATTGTTTCTAAGTGTATTTAATCACAATAACAGTTAATTGTCAATATATTATATAATCTTTTATTAAAATTTATTTAACCGGGTCTTCAACACTTAGTCATACATAAAAACCCTCCAAAGCCTTATAAATAAAGGATTTGTGATGTCAAATTTTCTTTATTTTATTGTTGTATTTCTTATTTGTTTTATTATATGATGTGATGAAGTATAAAACTTTTGTATGACAAAAAATCACAGGATCCCACTTATTTTATTCAAAGAGGAATACGTAATGGAAAAAAGACCGCTACTAAAAATATGATTAATATAGGAAAATATTCAGAACTTTTAAAGACTGCCACCGACCCTCCGAAGTATGCCAATATGTATATTACATCGGGTTTCGATAATTCACAAACTACTGCTATTCATTTAATAATTCCCAATTTCTAAATGCATTAAATGCTGCAATGAACCTTGGGTTGGATAATAAATACTAGAAAAAATGGCTAAAGCCTTGTAAATACAGGGTTTTAGCCACTTTTCTACTATCCAACTGTTGAAGATGAAATTTTATATTCACAAGTTGTCTGTGATCATATATGACGCCGTATACGAAGCATATATAAGAGAAGACGACGTTTTGCATTCCATCTATGAATGTAGCGGTGCAAGAACCTGTGCTATTGAGCTTCGCTCTTTCGGTTTTACATGTCTGCGTCTCGGATATGCGGTGGTTCCGAAAGATTTGATTATGGACGTATGTTTGCTTCATGATATATTGACAAGACGCCACAGTACAAAATATAACGGCGCGCCTTATATTGTACAGGAGGCGATTTTTTAAAAACTTTTTATATCCGAATATTTAAAAAACTCTTTAATCTCTTTATGCTCTCCTATTATCTTCTCCATCCACACCATATGATACCACCTGCCGAACTTATGCCCGCAGTTACTGAACTTCCCTATAAGTTTATATCCCATATGTTCATGAAAATTTGCACTGTTATTGGTCAAATATTCATCCTCCTTATCCGTATATCCGATACATGAATAAAGATTGGCTATATTCTGCTTCTTTGCAACCTCTTCTATTTTGGAGTAAAGTGCCTTACCTATGCCCTTATTACTGTTACCGTGTTTTAAATATATGGTTGTCTCCGCACTAAGATCATAGGCGCTTCTTCCTACAAAAGGACTGAGATACGCATATCCGAGTATCTCTCCGTCTTCTACGGCTACAAAATACGGATAATTTTGCAATGTTTTTTCTACTCTGCCCTTAAACTCTTCATAACACGGAACCTTTGTTTCAAAAGAAATTGCTGTTTTCTCTACATAATATGCATATATCTCAAGCAACTTCTCTGTATCATATATACTTGCCTCTCTTATACATATTACATCATCCACAATCTTTACCTCCGTTATTTAAATTACGTGACTCAACCTCAAAAAAATTTTCAAGATCCTTATTTTCTCCGTACACTAATATACTTTGTTCATCCTCAAATATGATACCCGGATTAATTCTCATATTCCAATTACCATCCAGTTTTATTGCCATTATATTCAAATTATATTTTTTTCTTATTTCCAACTCCAATATACTCTTACCTATCCAGTCCTTAGGCACTTTAAATTCAAATATAGAGTTATCTCCCGGCAATTCAATATAATTTGAAATATTATTTGAGCTGTATCTTATAGCACTCCATTCAGCAAGTTGTCTTTCAGGATAAACAACCTCATCGGCACCGTTTCTTAAAAGAAATTTTGCTTGCGTATCTCTGGATGCTCTGGATACTACATACTTTGCTCCACATTCACTAAGCAGTGATGTTGTTTCAAGTGAAGTTTGAAAATCATCACCTATTGCCACAAAGCAAGTGTCGAAATTTCCTACACCTATTGACTTTATAAAATCTCCATTTGTACTGTCTCCTATTATGGAATTGACGGTATATGGCAATACTCGCTCTATACATTCTTCATTTCTGTCTACTGCCATTACATCATATCCCAATTCAAACAACTTCTTACAAACATGTCGACCGAATCTGCCCACTCCTATTACTAAAAAACTTTTCATATTACCTGTCATCAGTGATTTCTTAATTTAAACCACTACACCGCCTTTCTGTATTTGATATGACTTTTTCTCTTTATCCTACCGCTATCTGATCCTTCGGATATCTTGCATTTCCGTTTTTCTTAGGTGAAACAGCAGCAAATATCAGTGTTATTCCTCCAACTCTTCCTATATACATCATAATTATCAATAAAATCTTTGATATAACACCCAGATGTGGAGTTATTCCCAATGTAAGTCCAACTGTTGCTACTGCAGATGCACTCTCAAACATAGTCTCCTTTAATGAAAATCCTTCTATTCCGCTTATAATCATTGCTCCCACAATAAAAAGAACTATGTCCAATACAAAGACACTGATTGCATTCTTTATTATATCAGGTTCTATTCTCCTATTATATATGGCAACTTCTTTATCTTGCTTAAATACTGAGAATAATGTTGCAAACAAAATAAAAACAGTACTCATCTTTATACCGCCTGCCGTAGAACCGGAACCTCCTCCTATCAACATCAAAATTATAGTTATGGCAATTCCGTTGTCGCTGAATTTTGAATAATCTGCCGTATTAAAACCTGCCGTTCTCGGAGTAACCGCTTGAAAAACACTGGATAAAAGTCTTGTTTTAAAGTCGAGTCCTTTAAATTCCGTAAAGAAGAATATGACACTTGGGAATAATATTAGAATAAGACTCATAGTCAAAACAACTTTGGTTTGAGTGGAATATCCGGACACCCTAAATTTATGCTCAGCTATATCCTGCCATACCAAAAATCCCAGACCTCCTACCAAAATAAGCATAATTATCGAAACATTTATTGCTATATCAGACTGATACATTGTAACAGATGAAAATTCACTCACGTCACCCATAAGATCAAATCCTGCATTACAAAATGCCGATATGGAATGAAATATTGAATAATATATGCCCTTCATAACTCCGAAATCTTTCAAAAAAACAGGGAACATAACCAAAGCACCTATCATCTCTATGATTATTGTGCCTTTAAATATAAAGCTTGTCAGTCTTACAATTCCACCTATTTGAGGTGTTGACAATGCGCTTTGTAAAGTAGCTCTGTCTCTAAGCCCAATTTTTTTACCTGTAACCCTGCTAAATATTGTCAACATAGTTACAACACCCAAGCCTCCACATTGAATCATAGCAATTATTATAATTTTTCCTATAACTGACCAATGTGTTGCCGTATCATACACAACAAGACCTGTAACACAACTTGCACTTGTTGCCGTAAATAAAGTATCAATAAACGGAGTCCATTCTCCGGTTCTTGATGAAATCGGTAAACTCAAAACTGCAGCGCCAAGAAATATCATAATAATAAATCCGAACAAAATAACTCTTGCGCTTGTAAAATATTTTAATATGTGTTTCTTTAATTCTTTCATTTTATAAATATACTCACTCAAAAATCCCTTACAGTATGTAAGGGATTTTTTATATTTTATACCGGATATGCCCCTGCATCCTTGTCTGCCTTAGTCATATCCACCTTTGTCTTTTGTGCCGCTCTGTACTCAAAGAACTCTTCAGCAACCTTAGGGAAAAGTGCATATGTAAGCACATCCTCATCCTGCTCTTTCCACTTTGCAACCTTTTTCTCAAATTCAGGAAGCTGTGGCGGAATAAGGTCTGCCGGTCTGCAGGTAATAGGCTTCTCATCGCCTATTATCTTCTTTTGTACTTCTTTATTAAACGGCTTGATAGTCTGTCCGAACTCTCCAAGCATTATCTTCTTTGATTCCTTCGGAACTATCTTATACCTCTCGCCTGAAAGTACATTCATAACAGCCTGTGTACCCACTATCTGTGATGAAGGTGTAACCAGAGGCGGCTCACCGAAGTCTTTTCTTACTCTTGGAATCTCTTCCAAAACCTCTCTGTACTTATCTTCCTTACCTGCCTCTTTAAGCTGGTTGATAAGGTTTGAAAGCATACCTCCCGGAACCTGATACTTTAATGTATTGATATTCACACCGAGTACCTTAGGGTTTAAAAGTCCGCTCTTTAAAAACTCTTCTCTTATCGGTCTGAAATAGTCTGCAATCTCAGATAAAAGATTTATATCAAGACCTGTATCATAAGGTGTTCCCTTAAATGTCTCAACCATAACCTCTGTAGCAGGCTGTGAAGTACCAAGTGCAAAAGGTGAAATTGCAGTATCAATAATATCGCATCCCGACTCTACAGCTTTTAAAAGTGACATTGATGCAAGACCTGCCGTATAGTGAGTGTGAAGTTCTATAGGCAGCTTGGTGGATTCCTTAAGGCTTCCTATAAGTTCCTGCGCCGCATAAGGTGTCAAAAGACCTGCCATATCCTTTACACAGAGTGAGTCCGCACCCATATCCTCTATTCTCTTTGCAATATCCTTCCAATAATCAAGTGTATATGCATCACCCAAAGTATAGCAAAGAGCTATCTGAACTTCCGCATTCTTTTCCTTGTTTGCGGCATTTACAGCCGTCTTTAAGTTTCTGATATCATTGAGCGCATCAAATATACGGATAATATCAATACCGTTTGCAACCGACTTTTGAACAAAGTATTCCACAACATCATCTGCATAGTGATTGTATCCTAAGATATTCTGTCCTCTAAAGAGCATCTGAAGCTTGGTATTTTTAAATCCGTCTTTAAACTTACGAAGTCTCTCCCAAGGATCTTCATGTAAGAATCTCAGTGAAGCGTCAAATGTAGCTCCACCCCAGCATTCTACAGCTCTGTAGCCGACTTTATCCATCTTATCTATTATAGGAAGCATCTGTTCCGTAGTCATTCTGGTAGCTACCAAAGACTGATGTGCGTCACGAAGCACGGTCTCAACTATCTGAACAGGCTTTTTCTTAATTTCTGCCATAATCCCTCCTTATACTATTCCAAATATTGCCATAAAGGTTCCCGCCGCTACAGCCGTACCGATAACACCTGCCACATTAGGTCCCATAGCATGCATCAAAAGGAAGTTTGTAGGGTCATACTCCGCACCTACCTTTTGTGAAACTCTTGCCGCCATAGGCACTGCAGAAACACCTGCCGAACCTATAAGCGGATTTACCTTACCTCCCGTAAGCTTGCACATCAGCTTACCGAAGACAACTCCCGCCCAGGTACCGAAGGCAAATGCTATAAGTCCGAGCGCCACAATCTTTAAAGTTGTAACCTTAAGGAACGCCTCGGCACTTGTTGTAGCACCTACACTGGTTCCAAGTAAGATAACCACAATATACATCATTGCATTTGCAGCTGTCTCTGTAAGCTGCTTTACAACACCGCTCTCTTTGAAAAGATTACCGAGCATAAGCATACCTACAAGCGGAGCCGTAGTAGGAAGTATAAGACATACCACTACCGTAACTATTATAGGGAAAAGTATCTTCTCAAGCTGTGATACGGGACGAAGCTGCTCCATCTTGATTCTCTTCTCCTCATCTGTGGTAAAGAACTTCATAATAGGCGGCTGAATGATAGGTACAAGCGCCATATATGAATATGCAGCCACCGCAATAGGTCCCAGGTACTCTGTCTGTCCGAGCTTACCTGCAAGGAATATTGAAGTAGGTCCGTCTGCACCGCCTATGATGGATATGGCTGCTGCGGCCTTATCATTAAATCCCATAAGTATTGCTATAAAGTAAGCCGCATAGATTCCGAACTGTGCCGCCGCACCAAGTAAGAACGACTTGGGATTTGCAATCAGCGGACCGAAATCCGTCTGCGCTCCTACACCCATGAATATCAATGAAGGCAATATACTCCACTCGTCCAAAACATAGAAGTAATGAAGCAGGCCTCCCACTCCATTTGTAGAATTCTCAGGCTTTATCATTATATCCGGATAGATATTTACAAGTAACATACCGAAGGCAATCGGAACCAACAAAAGCGGCTCAAACCCCTTTTTGATTGCCAAATAAAGAAATATAAAGGCAACAAAAATCATTATAAGATTGCCGAAGGTAAGATTCATGAATGCAGTCTGAGCAATCAAATTGGATAATGTATTTAATATATAATCCATTTTTCTCCTCCGGTTACTAGTTGATTGTTACAAGAGTTTGATTAGTCTCAACGCTGTCTCCAACATTTACATTTATACTTGCAATAGTGCCGTCCTCAAGTGCAACTATATCATTTTCCATCTTCATAGCCTCCAAAACGGCTACCACTTCACCTTTTTTAACCGCTTGTCCTACACTTACCTTTACTCCGAGGATTTTACCGCTCATAGGTGCAACCACCTTTACTCTGCCTTCACTGCCGCTTGATGCAGGTGCCGCCTTTGCTACAGGTGCAACCGGTGCGGATGCTACAGGTGTAACAGGAGCACTTGCTCCCCCTCTTTCTTCTACAGATACTTCATATGATTTACCGTTTACCGTAATAGTATAATTTTTCATTTTAACCTCCACTATCTCTTAACTCTCTTTATTGAGCGAACAATTAAGCTTGACGCATCGTTTCCGCTAAACTCGGCTATAGCCGCCGTAATAACCGCTACCAATTCCAAATCGTCACAAAGATTCTCACTTTCAGTTTTTACATCGACTACTTCTTTTACAGGCTCTTTTGTCGCTTTTGACTTCAACTTATTTTCAAATGTATTGATATGCTTAAACAAGCTTATCAGGAATGATATGAAAATCAGTATAACAAATACCGTTCCCATTCCAAGTACGGTGTTTAATGCGGCCTTTTCCATATTTTCAACCACACTGTACTTAGGTGTAATTGAAAATACGGATACATTATTGGTCTTTGAATCAAATCCAAGTGTCATCTCCGACTTTCTCTTGTCTCCGGTATACTTTATCTTAACGACATAGTTACCGTCAGAAAGTGTAACCTTGGTATCATCAATTTCCTTTAAGGCTCCTACCGTCTCTTTACTTGCTTCAAAGCTTTTAAGTCCCTCTATGAATGCGGCCTGCTCGCCTTTTTGTGCACTGTCTATTACCTGAGCAAGCTGTTTCTCATCCATCTGATAGAGCTGAGTTAAAAGCCCCTCACCTTGTTGCTTAAGCTGTTCATTAAGCTGATCGGGAATTTGTGTATCACTGTTACTTTTCTTTCCGCAGGCACCAAGTGTAAGCATTGCAATCACAAACAGACATAAATATAAAAATCTTTTCATTCTCTTCATGACTCACCTCTAAAATGATCCGTGCTTCTTATATGGATTTTCTTCCTTCTTTGTGAAAAGCATCTCAAATGCGGCTAAAATTCTCTTTCTTGTATCTGTTACTGTAATAATATCGTCCACATATCCTCTTCTTGCTGCATATACCACAGAGTTTTGCAGATTCTCATACTCCTTAGTCTTTTCCTCAATGGTTGCAACCGCATCGTCACTTGCATCAATCTCTTTTGAATACATAATCTTTACAGCTTCACTTGCATTCATCATGCCCATCTTTGCACTTTCCCATGCAAATACCATATCCGCACCGATTGATTTTGAGTTCATTGAAAGTGAAGCGCTGCCTATTGCATCGCCTACTATAAGACTTACCTTAGGAACTGTAGCATTGGCATATGCATATGTAAGCCTTGCTCCGGCCTTAGGTATTCTCTTTTCAGTACACTTTGTGGCTCTGTATCCCTTCACATCCACCAATGTCAAAAGAGGTATATTGAAGGCGTCGCAAAAGTTTATAAATTCTGAAGCCTTATCCGCTCCCTGATGTGACAATACATTGTCAAATTCCTGTAAAGTCTCACCTTTTTCATCAAACAAAGCTCTTCTGTTTGCCACGACACCTACAGTATTTCCGTTGAGTCTGATAAATCCTGTGAACATATCTTTTGCAAAATTTTTCTTTACTTCAAGCAGATAGAAACTGTCTGAAATTATCTTTGCCGCAACAGCAGGGTCTTTTATACTTGTTTCAAGCTCAGGTGTAACTCTGTTTAAATCATCATTGCACTCAATATATGACATATCGTCTTCATTGTTTGCAGGGAGTATGGATATAAGTTCTCTGATACCTGAAAGTATCTCACTCTCATTTCCGATAAAATCTATAAGTGCTGTCGCCTCAGACTGAAACTTTGCGCTTGAATAGTCGTTTTTATCCTGAGAGTTGTTGTCAATCGCATTCGGTGAATTCACAAATACTCTTGCCTTATCCTGCTCCATAAATACAAAATCGCTCAGTCCGTTGCTTAGGGCCATTCCGCCTCCGCTAAGACCGAAGACCGCCTGAATTTGCGGTATCACTCCGCTTGCCTTTGTCTGTGCCGCATATATCTGTCCGAATGCATCCAAAGCGTCAAAGGACTCTTCAAGTCTAAGTCCCGCACAGTCGATAAGTCCTATAACCGGTGCTCCCATCTTCATAGCCATATCATATAGTGAAACTATCTTCTTTGCGTGCATCTCTCCTATAGAGCCGCCAAGCACTGCGGCATCCTGACTGTATATATATACCAACTTACTGTCAATCGTACCGTAACCTGTATACACTCCGTCCTTCGGGGTATCTTTATGTGACAGGTTAAAATCTGTGTTCCTTGCGCTTATATATGAGCCAATTTCCACAAAACTTCCGGTATCCAGCAATTCTTCAATTCGTTTCATAGGCAAAACGCCTGTTTGAGCCATATACTAACCTCCATTACCTCAGTATAATTATATTGTTAAATACAAAACAATCTTTTATTATTTTATAATGAATTCACCAAAAAGACAAGGGCAAAAGCATTGAAATAATATTCATTTCTATCAAAATTTTTACTATTATACAAAACCTCTACAGTTACGCATATAATAAAAACTCACAGAACAAAACTTTCATTTTCTGTGAGTTTGAATTTTTACATATTCTTTATTATATTTTTTACAAGTCCTTCAAATATATTTGCGACTTTATTTGCTGCTTCCGATACTTCCTTGTGGTCTAACGGCTTGTCAAGGATTCCGGCGGCCATATTTGTAAAGCATGAGATACCGCAAATCTCCGCACCCATATGGTTGGCGGCTATCGCTTCAATAGCTGTCGACATACCTACCGCATCGGCACCCAAAATTCTTGCAAGCTTTACTTCTGCCGGTGTCTCATAAGCAGGTCCGCTAAACTGCATATAAACGCCTTCTCTTAAAGTAATACCGACTTCTTTTGCGGAGTTTCTTGCAACATCAAGTAATCTCTGTGAATATACATGGCTCATATCGGGGAATCTTGTGCCGAACTCCTCAATATTGCGACCGATAAGAGGTGACGGAACTATAGTTGAGATATGGTCTGTAATAAGCATCAAATCTCCCGGCTTATAATCTTTATTTACAGCACCTGCCGCATTGGTAAGAATAAGCTTCTTTGCGCCGAGCATTATCATAAGTCTGGTAGGAAGTACGACATCTGTTACAGGGTAGCCCTCATAATAATGTACTCTACCCTTCATAATGACTGTCTTTACACCTTCTACAGTACCGAAAAGAAATCTTCCGTCATGACCTGCTACAGTAGACACAGGGAAACCTTCAATATCACTATAAGGTATCTCACATTCCACTTCCATATGCTTTGCAAACTCGCCAAGTCCTGAGCCAAGTACCAGCGCAACCTCAGGTGTGAAATCCGTGACGGATCTTATATAGTCATAACTTTTTTTCACTTTTTCAAAAATAGGATTCATAAAACCTCCCTTATAGCTTGTCTAAAATACTGTATCCTACAGTCCCCTCAGGCATCTTTAAATCAAAATTGTCCACAACACTTGCGCCTATTACGGCAAACGTATTTGTAGTATCAAGCAGCTTTCCGCCGTCAAACTTCTTTGAGTATGACATAAAGAATACAGCCTCTCTTGTGTGATCGGTTCCGGTGTGAGTAGGATCGTTTCCGTGGTCTGCCGTAAGTATCAAAAGATCGTCATTATTCATCTTCTCAATGAACTCACCCAGCTTTTCATCAAACTTCTCGATTTCCTTTGCATAGCCTATCGGATTTCTTCTATGACCCCAAAGTGCGTCAAAATCCACAAGATTTGTAAAGCAAAGACCTGTAAAATCTTGTGAGAGCATATCAATCGTCTGTTCCATACCGTAAACACTTGAATCTGAGTGAAGTGCCTTTGTGATACCCTCTCCTACAAATATATCGTTTATCTTTCCGATAGAGATAACGTCAAGTCCGTTATCCTTTAATACATTGAGAGCGGTTCTACCGAAAGGCTTCAGTGCGTAGTCATGTCTGTTGGAAGTTCTTTTAAACTCACCCTTTTTCTTACCTATATAAGGTCTTGCTATAACCCTTCCGACCTTCCACTCATCCTTCATTGTCAACTCTCTGGCAATCTCACAGCATCTGTACAGATTTTGAAGGTCAAAAGTCTCTTCATTTCCACAGATTTGAAGCACGGAATCGGCAGATGTGTA
>NZ_DBHIEQ010000033.1:13877-15248 GCF_057250505.1 Lachnoanaerobaculum sp.
GCTCCCGTATTGATTTCTTCTTCTCCGAGTTCTTCAAGTATCTCGGTACCTGAAGCCGACTTATTACCTATTACTCTCTTACCGCATCTTTTTTCAAGTTCGTCTATAAGCTCCTTCGGAAAACCTGTATCTGTAAATGTCTGAAACGGCTTTTCGATTCTAAGACCCATCATCTCCCAGTGACCGGTCATAGTATCCTTACCGTTACTCATCTCTTCCATTCTGCAAAATCTTCCAAGCGGCTTTTCTACTCCGCTTTCTCCTTCAACCGGATGAAGATTGTACATTCCGAGCTTCTTTAGATTCGGAATATTCAGTTTGCCGTATTCTCTTACTATATGTCCGAAGGTATCGGTATTTGCATCTCCGAACTTAGCCGCATCAGGCATTGCACCGATACCTAAAGAATCCAAAACAACAACAAAAACTCTCTTATATTTCTTCATAATAATACCTGTTTGCTAAGCTCTTTTAAAAGCATATCCTTAATATCATCACTTGCAAAAGAAACTTCTATTGCATTCTTTATTCCCTGCAATATCTCTGTATCATTTATCATATTCTTGTTTTGCAAAAATAATATCTCATCTGTAATGCTTGTATTGCTGACCAATCTGTTATCAGTATTTACAGTGGCAAGCAAACCTCTTTTTATATAGTCCGAGTAAGGATAAATATCCTTTTTACCTACAGCCTTGGTCTGATAATTGCTTATCGGACACATCTCAATACCGATATGCCTCTCCTTCGCAAGACTTAAAAGTCTTTCATCATCTCTCATGGCGATACCATGTCCGATTCTTTTGGCACCGTACTCTATAGCACCCTCTATATTGGACTTAGGTCCGGCTTCACCTGCATGAATTGTAAAGTTCATACCCAGATCTTTGGCATATTTAAAAAGCTCAGAAAACTCTTTTATAGGATGATTTGCCTCGTCACCCGCCAAGTCAAGTCCTGCCACACCTGCATTGTAGTATTCTCTTGCAACTTTAAACATCGACTTACTTGATTCTATATCATGGTGAGTCATAGCACAGCATATGGCATTTCCGTATATACCGTAAAGCTTGTTGCCCTCTTTAATACCTGCCAGTACTGACTCTATAACGTCTTCTGTACTTAAGCTGTCCGTAACTGATAAAAGCGGCGCAAATCGTATCTCGATATACCTGACATTTTCATCTGCCGCAAGCTTCATCACCTCAAGAGCGGCCTGCTTTATATTTTCCTTTGAATTCATAGCGCTTAGCGGAATATCGAATTTCTCAAGATATTCCACCAAACTTGAACACTCCATGCTGACTGAGAGTTCATCCATACTGAATTTTCTGCCCAGAGTATTTTCAAGGAATGTCTTTGAAAGTGAGC
>NZ_DBHIEQ010000033.1:15258-18392 GCF_057250505.1 Lachnoanaerobaculum sp.
CCAGATGACAATGCAGGTCAAGCTTCGGCAACTTTAAAATTTCTTCTTTATTCATAAATTAACCCATATCATAAAAGGCTGATTCCACTATCTCAATGGTTGCGCTTGTTCCAAGCCTGTTGGCACCTGCATCCACCAATTCCTTGGCAAACTCCTTATCATGTATTCCGCCGCTGGCTTTTACACCCATATCAGGGCCTACAGTCTCTCTCATAAGTCTGACATCCTCAACCTTTGCACCTGCACTGCTAAAACCTGTAGAAGTCTTTACAAAATCGGCTCCGGCTTCCTTTGCAAGTTCACATGCCTTTACCTTCTCATCGTCGGTAAGCAGACAGGTCTCTATAATAACTTTTAAAATCTTTTCTCCACAAGCTTCTTTTACAGCCTTAATATCTTCCAAAACAACAGAATAATCTCTGTCCTTGAGTGCGCCCACATTTATTACCATATCTATCTCATCGGCACCGTCCATCACGGCAATCTTCGCCTCAAGCGCCTTGGCTCTTGTAGACATTGCTCCCAAAGGAAATCCTACCACACTGCAAATCTTTACATCACTTCCGTGCAAAAGATTTGCAACATAAGGTACATAGTATGAGTTCACACATACCGAACAAAAACTGTATGCCATAGCCTCATCGCATACTCTTTTTACATCTTTTCTTGTGGCGTCCGCCTTCAATATTGTATGATCAAATAATTTTGTTGATAACATTTTACCCCCTATCTTGCCTTTAAGAAAGGCTTACCGTTTGCCGCCGGCACTCTTGTACTTCCTACTACAAATACCAGCGCAAGTATTGTAACTACATAAGGAATCATCGACACAAGGTTCGGTGATACCGCATTACCCGCTCCAAGCAAAGCCTTTATACCGTTACAAAGTCCAAAGAGCAGACAAGCCTTGAATGCTCCCTGCGGCTTAAACTTTCCGAAAATAACCGCCGCAATGGCAATGAATCCCTGTCCGACTATTACCGCCGGTCTGAACTGACTTACTGTAGCCAGTGTGACAAAAGCTCCTCCAAGTCCTGCAAGGAAGCCTGAAAGTATTACACAGATATATCTTGTACGATATACATTAACTCCCAAAGTGGCACAAGCCTGCGGATGCTCTCCTACAGCTCTAAGATGCATTCCGAACTTTGTCTTATAAAATACAAACCACACTACGGCAACCAAAATAAAACTAAGATAAGCTACAATATATGTTGAAAAAACATTGTATCCGAAAGATCCTGAAGGGAACATTCCGTCAAATAGCTTAGGCAACTTTGAAGCCGTATCAAGTGCAGGTGAATCCGACGAGTTGTCAAATATTGCCTTACAAAGGAATACCGCAAGTCCCGGACCTATAAAGTTTATTGCGGTACCTGATATAGTCTGGTCCGCTCCGAACTGTATACAGGCAACCGCATGAATAACACCAAGTATTGCACCGCTAAGTCCTCCTGCAAAAAATCCGAGCCAACCGTTACCGCTAAAATACGCTACACAGGCTCCTATAAAAGCGCCTATTGTCATCATACCTTCAATACCGATATTTATAACACCGCTTCTCTCCGAAAAACATGATCCCAGAGCCGCCAAAAGAAGCGGAGGAGTTGCTATCAATATAGCATTTATCAAAAGCCCTAAATCCTTTATTAAAACTTCCATTATACCGCTCCCCTCTTTCCGTGACTTAAGAAAATACTTCTGAACAAACTTGATATTGCAATAAACAATATGATTACACCCATTATAATATCCACAACCTCTGAAGGTGCATTTACAAGTGAAAGCTTACTTCCGCCATACTTCATAGCTCCGTAGAAAATACCTGCAAATATACATGCCATAGGATTTGAAGAAGCTATAAGGGCTACGGTAATTCCCTGGAAACCATATCCTTCCTGACCTGAAAACTGTGATATTCTTCCGCTCATACCCATCAACTGTATCGCACCTCCGATACCTGCCAAAGCTCCTGAAAACGCCATTGCGGTAAGGAATGATTTTCCCGTATCTATACCTGCATACTGTGCGGCTGTGTTACTGAAACCTACCGCACGAAGCTTAAATCCGAGTGTAGTCTTATTTATCACAAACCAAACAATTATCGCAAATATAACCGCTATTATAAATCCCCAGTTTGCAGCGGATGCACCGGTTGCCTCTATTATAGACTTAGGCGCCAAAATTCTTGCAGTATCTGCAATATCCTTTGTAGCCTCACCGCCGCTTTCTTTATGTATTACAGTCAAATTCACTATAAAATTTGACAGGTAGAATGCAATCCAGTTAAACATAATATATGACAAGACTTCATTCACACCTTTTTTTATCTTCAAAAGCCCTACTATCGCTCCCCAGATACCTCCTGCAAGTGCGGCACCTATAAAACAAAGCGGTATATGTATAATTGCAGGTGCTTTTATAAGAATACCTATTACACAGGCGGTAAGAGAACCTACTACAAACTGTCCCTCGGCACCTATATTAAATACGCCCGTCTTAAATGAAAAAGCCACACTAAGACCTGTAAATATAAGCGGAGCGGCATATATAAGACACCAAATCATAAACTTAGGCTTACCGAAGATACCTTTTAAAAGCTGTCTGTACGCCTCAAGAGGATTTATCTTTGCCACCGAAAGCAGAATTGCACCTACTATAAACCCCAATATTATTGATAAAAGAGTATAAAAAGCATTGCTTGAAAGTATACCGTTTTTCTTACTCATCTTTTTTTCCTCCTGCCATCAAAAGTCCAAGTTCCTTCTCATCGGCATCCTCACCCATAACTTCACCTGTAATCTGACCTCCGAATATAACCTCAATCCTGTCTGAAAGGTTCATAATCTCGTCAAGCTCAAATGATACCAATAAAACAGCCTTATTCTTATTCCTTTGTTCTACCAGATATCTGTGCACAAACTCAATAGCACCTACATCCAGACCTCTTGTAGGATTGACCGCAATCAAAAGGTCCGAATCGTTGGTCACCTCTCTGGCTATAATTACCTTTTGCTGGTTTCCTCCCGATAAAGTCTTTGCGGCCTTTTTGGCACTGTCTTTCGGTCTGATATCGAACTTTTCTATCAGCTTGTTTGCATGTGATTCTATATTTTTTTCATTGAGTATACCGT
>NZ_DBHIEQ010000033.1:18402-23309 GCF_057250505.1 Lachnoanaerobaculum sp.
GTATACCGTTTTTTGAGAAAGGTTCATTCTCAAAGTTTTGAAGTATAAGATTTTCCGCCACACTGAAATCAAGTACAAGTCCGTGCTTTTGTCTGTCCTCAGGTATACTTGTAATACCCATATCAAAACTCTGTCTCGGCGTTACATTGAAGGCATCCTTGCCAAGTATGGTAACGCTTCCCGACTCGGCCTTTTTCAGTCCTGTAAGTATCTCCACCAATTCGGACTGACCGTTGCCGTCAACTCCGGCAATACCCACTATCTCGCCTCTTCTTACATCAAGACAAAGTGACTTGAGTATATCCGCCTTTCTGTAGTCCTTTGCACAAAGATCCTTCACACAAAGTACCACCTCTCCCGGTTCTCTTTTTTCTTTCTCTACAGAGAATGAAACATCTCTACCTACCATCATGGCGGCAAGTTCGCTCTCACTTGTAGTCTTTACATCCACAGTGTTTATATACTTTCCGTGTCTTATGATAGTACATGAATCGGCACAAGCCTTTATTTCCTTCAGCTTATGTGTGATAAGTATTACGGACTTTCCGTCATTTGTAAGACTCTTTATGATATCTATAAGTTCAAGTATCTCCTGCGGTGTCAGTGAAGCGGTAGGCTCGTCAAGTATAAGAGTCTTTGCACCTCTGTACAATACCTTCAAAATCTCCACTCTTTGCTGCATACCTACAGAGATATCCTCAATCTTGGCGTCCGGATCCACTGCCAGACCGTATCTTTTGGAAAGCTCCACTATCTTCTCTCTTGATTTTTTCAAATCCAATACAAGTCCCTTGGTATCTTCCATGCCCAGTGCAATATTTTCGGTAACGGTAAAAGGCGGTATAAGCATAAAATGCTGATGCACCATACCTATTCCCAAATCTATCGCTCTTTGCGGAGTACCGATGGCGGTTTCCTTACCGTCTATGAATATTTTTCCTGAAGTAGGATGGTATAAACCGTATAAAATATTCATAAGTGTGGATTTACCTGCACCGTTCTCTCCCAAAATAGCATGAACCTCTCCCTTTTTTACCGTGAGATTGATACCATCATTTGCAACAAAATCGCCAAACTTCTTGACTATATTTTGCATTTCGACAGCTGTGTCCATTCTCCCTCCTTATTATCAGGTCTTTTATATACTTGCTATATCAGCACAATATCACTAAAGCCGTTTTTTATTGCTATATCTTTAGCTTCATTCATCTCTTCATTTGTAGGACTTCTAAAGTCTCTGTATTCTTTTCTTACACCGTTTTTCCTGTACGCGATAATCTTGTACCTTATATTTGATATTTTTAGGAAAGGAGCAAGCTCCTTTGAAGTATCATAAACCGTCTTTCTAAAGTCAAAAAGCTCGGGTACAACCACAGTCCTTACCTCAAAAAGCTTGCCTATCTTTGCCAAATATCTTGCATTATTCAGTACAACATCATTTCCGACATCGGTAACCTTTATATGTTCATTATAATCATACGCCTTAATATCAAGCATCACTCCGTCACAAACTTCCAATAAGTCATCAAACTTTCTAAAGTCTATGCTTCCGTTGCTGTCAATCATTGTACTTAGTCCTGCCTGCTTACAAAGAGTAAACACTTCTCTCATAAAATCGGGATACAGGCTGCATTCACCTCCTGAAAAAGTGATCCCTCTGATAAAAGGTACATTTTCACATATCTTATCAAAGGTCTCTTTAGAGGTCATCTTGACAATCCTCGGAGTGGCGCCGTGCTTGCAAACCTTGATACAGGTATCACAGGCTATACACTTTTGCGGTGCAAATGCCACCTTGCCGTCTTTAACGCTCAGTGCGGCTGTGGGACAGGTAGGCACACAATCCATACAGTTTATGCAAATATTTCTTGTCTCCGGATTGTGACAGTATTTACAATTGAAATTGCAGCCCTGTAAAAATATGGCTGTTCTGTTGCCCGGTCCGTCCACACTGCTGAAAGGTATTATCTTGTTGACATCGGCACTGTACACTAGCGCACTTTCCTTTCAAGGATCTTACCGTTGTGCTTTGCGCCCATGCCGAGTGCCGTAGTATCCTGAAGTACACTCTCGCCCTTTTCAAGCTTCTCTATCTCGGATCTCTTTACAAGATATCCTGTAATTCTTATTATATCCGAGTCTGATGAATAGAATGAAAGGTATCTGATATTTTCTTTCATTGCACCCTTTATAATGTCAAGTACATATTCATGGTTTTTGTGTACCGTAAGGTCTATAGGGAATATATCACCTGTTCCTGAAGGGAAATACTTGTGGAACTTGGCACAATGCTTAAGGTGATCCAAAAGATTTGTAGGCTCCTCACCTATCGGAATTCTTGTTCCCGGTGATACCTTGACATCACTTGCAATACCTACCTGTGCGTGAAGTAAGAAATGTCCGTCTGTACCCTCACAGTACTTGTTGAAATGATGCTTGTTGAAATCATCTATTATATCCATTATCTCTACAGCCAGCTTATCAGCCACCTCGCTGTGACCGTATCTGCCCTCTATTCCCTCTTTTTCAAGAAGAATGTTTACAGCCTCGGCAAGACCTACAAGACCGAACATGGCGGAGAATCTCTCCCTGCTTATAAAGCCTTCCTTTGCAAGGAAATTGTTCTCAAAGAAACCGCTCTCCTCGACCTCAAACTTTATTCTCTCATCCATATATCTTGCCATAATATCCATAACATAAGGCAGAGTGTTTGTCTTAAAGTCTTCGATATTCTTAGCTCTCTTTGCGATATTTCCCAAGATCATTCTTGCAAGTGTATATGAACCGCCTCCAAGCAAAAGTCCGTTGTAGCAGCTTGCAATAACATACTTTTCTCCAAGCTCACCGCAAAACATCTTATGGTTTGCAAATGAAGGCTTTGCACTGTGAAGTGCCGTATTTATCGCCATAAGTGCAAACTCGTCGCTTGTCACCTCAGGGTCATACTTCAATGTGATATTCGGTACCGCCTGCTCAAGCTCGGCCTCCACCTCAAGAATTATCCTTCCTGCCAATGTGTCCCTAGGTCCGATATTTGCATGTGAGAATGAGTCCAAAATAGTTCTGTCCATATTTATAAAGAACAGCTTTATCATCTTCTTTACCAAATCCCTGTCCATATCCTGTACAAAAGGATCCAGTAGTTCATCTAATTGACCTACATAAACAGGGAAATTGGTTACGCTCGGAACATGGCGATAGAAAATAAGCAGTGAATTCAATGCCTCGTACAAATCCTTAGGAGGATCAAGCTGTAAAAACTTGCTTCCTTCTCTCATAAACTTTGCATAGTCAGGTATTATATATCTCGGTCTTAGCGGTGCATGACCCTCAAACAAATCACAAATACACTGGCTGTCTATCTCTGCATTAAGAAGCTCATCCAAACCTTCAGGCAAATCAAGCACTTCAAGAAGTGAATCTGCATGATTGGCCATGGTAGCCACTTTCTGCTCATGAGTAAGGCTCGGACTCTTTACAGTCTCAAGCATACTCTCTCTGATTTTGTTAACTTTATCTAAGCTGATGTCTCTCATATTACTCCATTCTATAAGGGTTTACCCTTAAATATACCTACGAAATTCATAGATATATTTAAGGGGGCAGCAATAGATTGCTGCCCGATAGAATATATTGTTTAGTCAAGCTCGTAGATATCACCGTACTTAGCTTCAAAATCAGTCTTTGTCTTAGGTACTACAATATCACCTGAAATGATCTTAGCCTTTACATCTTCAACTTCCTTCAAAACCTCAGGATCAAGGTTGTCTGTTGTAGGTGCGATATCAACACCGCCGTCCTTTAATGTATAAGTCTTAACACCTGCCTTGTACTCTCCGTCAAGTGCGGCCTTAGCCTCATCATATACCGCATTGTCAACTCTCTTCATAGCTGAAGTGAGGATAGTCTTAGGTGCAACCTTAGACTGGTCGGAGTCAACACCGATAGCCCAGATGCCTGCTTCCTTACATCCGTCAATAACACCGAGACCTGTACCGCCTGCAGCATGGAAGATAACGTCAGCCTTGTTTGCCACCATATTGTTGGCTGCTGTCTTACCTGCACCTGTATCAGCGAAGCTGTTTACATTGTTCTGTAAGATAGTTGCATCCTTATTGGCATCCTTAACACCTGCAAGATATCCGTATCCGAACTCATTCATAGTATCTGTTGACATACCTATAACAAGACCTACAGTGTTTGACTTGGTTGTCTTTCCTGCAACATAGCCTACAAGGTAAGAAGCCTGTGCCTGCTCAAACATAAGACATGCTACATTGTCAAGCTTTATTGATGAATCATCGACAATAGCGAACTTCTTATCAGGGTTTTTCTCAGCTTCGGACTTAAGTGCATCTGCAAGCTGATATCCTATACAGATAATAAGGTCATAGTCATCATCAACCAATGTCTCGATGTTAGGAACATAGTCTGAATCAGTCTTAGACTCCAAGTACTTTGCCTGAATACCGAGTTCCTTCTGTGCTCTTTGAAGACCTTCCCAAGCCGACTGGTTGAATGAACCGTCATTAACACCGCCCACATCGGTAACCATACCTACCTTAAAGTCTGTTGCGGCCTTCTTCTCACCTGCATCAGCCTTGCTCTCGTCAGCCTTACTCTCTCCGTCCTTGCTTTCCTCAGCCTTTGAAGAGCCGTCTACCTTAGGTTCCGATGAGCCTGATGAGCAAGCTACAAGTGAAAATCCCATAAGTGTTGCCATAGCGATAGCCAATAATCTTTTCTTCATTTTTCCTCCTTAAAATGAACAAACATTAAATAAAAAATATCAATTTAAGTATAAACCATAAGTTATTTGTAATCAAGTTGTTATATTTAAATAAGATTTAGATTATAAGCCGTATATGATAAAGTCCTAATATACCCCAAACGAAAATGTCCTGTTT